>NZ_JBIVMX010000012.1:0-51292 GCF_044753305.1 Pseudomonas sp. NPDC088429
ACGTAGCTGGATCAGGTCAAGGGTCAGCAGCCAACCCGTCTGTGGCTGTCGCCGCCGACCAAGATGGACGCTCACCAACTGACCGAAGAAGGCTACTACGGCATCTACGGCAAGGCTGGCGCACGCATGGAAATGCCAGGCTGCTCGCTGTGCATGGGTAACCAGGCACGTGTAGAGCCGAACGCTACCGTGGTGTCCACTTCCACTCGTAACTTCCCGAACCGTCTGGGCGACGGCGCGAACGTCTACCTGGCTTCGGCCGAGCTGGCGTCCGTGGCTTCGATCCTGGGTCGCCTGCCGACCGTCGAGGAGTACATGGAATACGCTGGCAAGATCGACAGCATGGCGGCCGATATCTACCGCTACCTGTCCTTCGACCAGATCGCCGAGTTCCGTGAAGCTGCTGCGAACGCCAACATCCCGGTCGTTCAAGCCTAACGTTACAACGCAATAAAAAACGCCGCCTATCGTGAGATGAGCGGCGTTTTTTTATGCCCCACCACCCCCATCCCTGTCGGAGCTGAGCTTGCTCGCGAAAGCGGTTGGTCACTCAACAACGGTGTTGGCTGATACACCGCCTTCGCGAGCAAGCTCGGCTCCTACAGAAACCGGTGGCAAGCCAGGCACTGGCGAAAAAAAACCGCTGTGCCTGGGCAGGCACAGCGGTTCTTTTCGATTGAATCCGCGCTACATCGTCAGCTTGTAAACCAATGCCGAAATCGCCACCAGACCTACCGCCGTGACAAACACGTTCGACGCCTGACCACGATAGCGCGCCATCGCCGGTACTTTGCGAATCGCGTACATCGGCATCAGGAACAGAATCGCCGCAATCACCGGGCCGCCGACGGTTTCGATCATGCCGAGAATGCTCGGGTTCAGCGTTGCGATGATCCAGCAGATCACCAGCATGAACGCCGCCACGATGCGATCCAGTGCCTTGGCGCCCGGACGCTTGCCGCTCTTCACGATCAAGCCTTTCAGGCCTTCGCTGGCACCGATGTAGTGACCGAGGAACGACTTCGAGATCGCCACAAACGCAATCAGCGGCGCCGCGAACTCAATGGTCGGATTGTTGAAGTGGTTGGCCAGGTACGACAGGATCGACAGGTTCTGTTCCTTGGCCTCCGCCAATTGCTCCGGCGACAGCGTCAGCACGCAACTGAAGACGAAGAACAGCACCATCAGCACCATCAACGCATGGGCGCGGAACAGGATCTGCGAGCTGCGCTCATCGGCATGCACGCCATACTGACGCTTCTGATCCACCGCAAACGCCGAAATGATCGGCGAGTGGTTGAACGAGAACACCATCACCGGAATCGCCAGCCACAGCGTGTGCAGCAGCGCCGACGCTGGCGGCACCTGCGAAACAGTGGTGAGGATGCCGCCGTTCCAGTGCGGAATCAGGTACACCCCCAGAAACAGCAACGCGACGATAAACGGATAGACCATCAGGCTCATTGCCTTGACGATGGCGTCCTGGCCGCAACGCACCACTGCCAGCAAACCAAGAATCAGCACGAACGACAGCAGCGCACGCGGCGGCGGCGTGATGTGCAATTGATGTTCAAGGAAACTGGCGACCGTGTTGGTCAGGCCCACGCTGTAGATCAGCAGAATCGGGAAGATCGCAAAGAAGTACAGCAGCGTGATCAGCGCACCAGCCTTAATGCCGAAATGCTGCTCGACCACTTCAGTGATGTCAGCGCCTTCGCGACCGGACAGCACAAAACGGGTCAGACCACGGTGTGCGTAGAACGTCATAGGGAACGCCAACAGCGCAAGCACCACCAGCGGCCAGAAGCCACCCAAGCCTGCGTTGATCGGCAAATACAGGGTACCGGCGCCAATGGCCGTCCCGAACAACCCCAACATCCAGGTGGTGTCCTGGCGATTCCAGCTCGAAAGTTCAGCGGGTGCTGCTGCATCAAAGCGCTCTTCGACGCTATTGGCCTGATCATTCATCCGGTCGGATCTCCGCATTCCGGTCACTTGCCACTCGGTCAGGACGCGTCGGAAAAAACCGACAGACATGCTCCGGCCGAAACAGGGGCGCGATTCTCCGCGATAAATGAGCAGAAGCAAAGACTTAGCTGAGGAATGGTTGTGCGGAGCAGATCAGCGTGGTGTCGTTTTTGAGAAAATGGCTGTCGTCAACGAGCACGCAATCTGTCGTTTTTCGGCAAGTTATCGCATCGGGCATGAGGGATAAACCTCATCCGACTAATCGACCCAACATGAAACCCATTGCCATGCAAAACAGACCGAAAGCCAGCATCGCCCAGACAGGTAACATGTCGCCTTTGTTTTTGATGCGCACTCTCTCAGCCCATTCATCGTGCTCTCGCTCGAGTTCTTCCATTCTGGCTTTTAGGTCATAGGTGCTCATTTTTGATTGTCCTTTTGGGTTAGAAGGTTCAAGTACTTAAGACTTGAAAAAGAAGCCTGCTACGGCAGTGATTGCGGTCACCAGCCCCCCTAATATTGCGAGCGGATATAAATTCGCTTCCCTGCTCAGCTTTTTTTCCTCCGTCAAAAGCTTTTGACGTTCGGCTACGAGTTTGCGTGTCTCATTCAGGATCCTTTCGAGTTCCAGGTTTTCCCGATTATTTTGAAGCATTCGCCTTCCTTGGCTGTTGGCAACCACTGTCCAGGCTGCCTTGCACCCACATCATTCCTCGTTCCTCCTCTACCGAATAGCAGACGGATCTGTTGGGTGCGTAGGCAAAATCCGGGAGTTACGTAGGCACCCTCATACAGAGACAGCGGCGAGACTTATCACCTCGCCGCCGGGCTGGATCAATCGACCGGTACCAAATTATCGAGCACCTGATTGACAGCCAACTCACCCAACATCACCACTTGCGCAATCCCTAACAACGTCCGGCGATGAGTGCCTTCAAGCATCCCCGCCAAGTCGTTGATCATTACGCAAGCCGAACCGAGGCTCTCACTGGCATCGGCTAACAGAGGTTCGTTCGCGCTAGCCGGGTTGACCATGAACAAACGGTTGGACACATAAGGTGCAGCCATGATTTCGGCGGTGGGTGGGCCGAGATAGTGGTCGAGGGCGCGTTCGGCGGCTTCGTGGAATTTCTTGGATTGGGAGGATTCGTAGGGCGATGCCGGATCGGTGGCCGGCGGGTTTGGCGTTACTTTGAACATAGTCGCTTTCTCTAAAGAGGCCGCAACCATTCTGCCGCTAAGCAGAAGGGTGGCAGCTGTGCGCAAGTTAGCGGGCCGGATAAGCAACAAAAACCGGTGCACCCGAAGGTGCCATGCGCACAGCTACCATTTAGTGCAGGCGAAGAAGTGCCTGACTGAATGTCGCTCGTACAACCATTGTTGTTTATCCAGGCCGCTAAGCCCGATCACTGGAAATCAGTGACCCGATCAACATTACCGACCCGCCCCAAGGCGCACAAGCCGGCGGATTCTGTCTTAGGCGTAGGCAACGACGCAACGATTTGTGGGCAATCGTACGTAACTTCAGGTGTCTATAAACATGAATTACCGAGTTGTGTTTATTGGCTGACAACATGAGGCGAAATGTCCGACAGATTGTGGCGCGAGCACCGTGCAAGAGGCAGGCTTTTGTGTTGGTCATACCGACCTCTTCGCGAGCAAGCCCACAGGTAGAATGCGATCCATTGTGTGCGGGCTTGCTCGCGAAGGCGTCGGATCGGCGAGCGAAATACTTTCAATCCCCACCATTTCATCTAGCGTGAGAAAGGCCCCACTACTCCCTCGGAGCCTACCCATGCCATTAGTCCGCGTCGAAATCAAAAAACACCCCGATCCGACCTTTGCCAAACGCATCGGCGAGCAGATTTACAGCGCCATGCGCAGGACCATCAACGTCCCGGATCATGACAACTTCCAGATCCTCAACGAGCACGACGCCAATCACTTTATCTTTGACCCCGAATACCTCGGCATCCAGCGTTCCGAGCAACTGGTGATCATCCAGATCACGCTCAACGAAGGCCGAACGCTGGAGCAGAAAAAAGCGCTGTACCAAACCATCGCGCAGAACCTCAACACGCACCTGTCGATTCGCCTCGAAGACGTGTTCATCAATCTGGTGGAAGTGAAAAAAGAGAACTGGTCGTTCGGCAACGGCATCGCTCAATACGCCAATTGACAGGCGCGCAACCCGCACAGCATGATCAGCCCCATGAACCTTTGCGCGCTGCACCTCACCCGTACCACCACGACCGCCATCGGCGGGTCGTGGTGTTTGCGCCTGAGGTAACCCCAGCGCAGCAAACCCAAGGCCCCGCCAGCAATGGACGGGGCCTTGTTGTTTCTCCCGTCCGTGCGGCATTTGCAGCACTCAAGGAGAGACATCATGTCTGCAGCACTGTTGATCATCGATATGCAGGTCGGTCTGTTTCATGGCCCGGAACAACCTCATCACGGCGAGCAAATTCTCGCCAACATCCAGCACCTGATCGCCAAGGCGAGACAACAGCAGGTGCCGATCTTTGCGGTACGCCACACCGGACCCCAAGGTTCGCCGATTGCCGCTGGCAGTCCGTTCTGGCAATTACTGCCCGAGCTTGAGCTCAACGCTGAAACCGCAACCCTCTTTAACAAGTCCAGACCCAACGCCTTCCATGGCACTGACTTGGCGCAGCAACTGCAATCCAGAAAAATCGAGAATCTCTACCTCGTCGGAATGAAGACTCAATTCTGCATCGACAGCACTTGCCGCGCCGCTGCCGACCTGGGCTTCAAACCCGTGTTGATCGCCGACGCCCACACCTGCATGAACACTCCCGCCCTATCAGCGCAGGCGATCATCGATCACCACAACGCCACCCTTGGCGGCGCCTTCGCCCGGCTGATCAACAGCGCCGACGTAACCTTCTGACGAAGCGTTCAGGCGAGCCCTGCATCAGCTCCTACACTGGCTGATGCGGGGCAACGTTCAACCATTGCCAAACCGCTCTGGAATCAGCACTCTGAAGCATAATTTGATGCCCTCGACGCCGACGATCACAGGAGCCGCGCAATGCCCGCAACCGTTCTGGTACTGGTTGAAACCATCAACGACTATTTGCCGATTCTGGAAAATCAGGGTTTTCACCTGATCCTCGCGCCGACGCCCGCCGAACGCGCGCAGGCTATTGCCACTCACGGCAGTCGCATCGATGCGGTGCTGACCCGTGGCCCGCTGGGTCTGACGGCTGACGAAATTGCCGCCCTGCCCGCACTGAAAATCATCACCGTGATCGGAGCCGGTTATGAGCAAGTTGATCTGCAAGCCGCCAGTGATCGCGGGATTACCGTGACCAATGGCGCCGGGGTTAACGCCTCGTCCGTGGCCGACCATGCGATGGCGATGCTGCTGGCATTGGTGCGTGATATTCCGCGTTGCGACGCGGCGGTACGTCGTGGTGAATGGCCGAAGATCATGCGCCCGTCGCTGGCCGGTAAACGCTTGGGGATTCTCGGATTGGGTGCAGTGGGCCTGGCGATTGCCAAGCGCGCGCACCTCGGTTTCGACATGGAAATCAGCTACCACAGCCGTCAGGTGCGCAGCGAGGTGCCTTACGCGTTTTGCTCGACGCCGACCGAACTGGCGCGCGCTGCGGACTTTCTGATCATCGCGACGCCGGGCGGTATCGGCACGCAGCATATGGTGACGCGTGCAGTGCTTGATGCACTGGGGCCGAAGGGTTTTATCGTCAACATTGCGCGGGCCAGTGTGATTGCCACAGCAGACCTGATCACGGCCCTTGAACAACGAAAAATTGCCGGTGCGGCACTGGATGTGTTCGATCACGAACCGCAGGTGCCGGATGCGCTGAAATCCCTCAGCAACGTATTGCTCACGCCTCACGTTGCCGGCCTGTCGCCAGAGGCCACCCAAGGCACGGTCGAACTGGTGGGCAAAAACCTCGTCGCGTTTTTCTCCGGGCAACCGGTGCTCACCCCGATCGCCCTCCCGCCAAAACTCAGCAACCAGCGCGTGCACTGATCTGACTGACCTGAATGACCTGTAGGAGCTGCCGAAGGCTGCGATCTTTTGATCTTGCTTTTATAAGATCAAAAGATCGCAGCCTTCGGCAGCTCCTACACGGTGGGCTCTTGTGCCTATTCGGAACGCTGATTATCCGGCAACACGGTGGGCTCTTGTGCTTATTCGGAACGCTGATTATCCGGCAACACGCTAACCTATAAGACCGCACCGCGCTTGTGAGCAATCGGGCGCGCCATTAGATTAGCCAATGATGTCTGGCCTCCAAAATAAGCAGAAGGGATAAGCATGGCGCTTACTGACCAGTCCACCCGTATCCGCTCTGGCGAAGAACTTGATGCCAGCCTGATCGATCCGTACCTCAAGGCGCATATTCCGGGCCTGAGCGGCACGCCTGCGATCAGCCAGTTTCCCGGCGGCGCGTCGAACCTGACCTACCTGCTGGAATACCCGGAACAGGAATTCGTCCTGCGCCGTCCGCCGTTCGGCCACAAGGCCAAATCCGCCCACGACATGGGCCGTGAATTCCGCATCCTCAATCAATTGCGCGATGGTTTTCCGTATTGCCCGAAAGCCTACGTGCACTGCACCGACGAGTCGGTTATCGGCGCCGAGTTCTATGTGATGGAGCGCGTCAACGGCATCATCCTGCGCTCGGAACTGCCGCCGGAACTGGGCCTCGACTCGGCAAAAACCGAAGCGTTGTGCAAGAGCTTTATCGACCGTTTCGTCGAGTTGCACCGTGTTGACTACAACGCCTGCGGCCTCGGCGATCTGGGCAAACCGGAAGGCTACGTCGCCCGCCAGATCAAAGGCTGGAGCGAGCGCTACGAAAAAGCCCTGACCCCGGACGCACCGCACTGGGAGGCGGTGAAAGCCTGGCTCAACGACAAGATGCCGGCCGACCATCCGACCTCGAGCATCGTCCATAACGACTATCGCTTCGACAACGTCATCCTCGACCCGAACAACCCGATGCAGATCATCGGCGTGCTCGATTGGGAACTGACCACCCTCGGCGATCCGCTGATGGATCTGGGCAACACCCTCGCCTATTGGATTCAAGCCGACGACCCGGCGCCGGTGCAACTGATGCGCCGCCAGCCGAGCCATGCGCCAGGCATGTTGACCCGCCGCGAGTTCGTCGATTACTACGCCGAACGCTCGGGTATCCAGATCGACAATTTCGACTTCTACTACACCTACGGCCTGTTCCGCCTGGCCGGCATCGTGCAGCAGATCTACTACCGCTTCTACCACGGCCAGACCCAGGACAAACGCTTCGCGCAGTTCATTCACATGAACAAACTGCTGGAGCAGATGAGCCTGCAAGTCATCGCGAAATCGAGCCTCTGACGGCCCACACCAAGGAACCCCTATGTCCAAGACTCAGTTGTTCGACCTCGACGGCAAAATCGCTTTCGTCTCCGGCGCCAGCCGTGGCATCGGCGAAGCCATCGCCAAACTGTTGGCCCAGCAAGGCGCCCACGTCATCGTCTCGAGCCGCAAACTCGACGGCTGCCAGCACGTCGCCGACGCGATCATCGCGGCCGGCGGCAAAGCCACTGCAGTGGCCTGCCACATCGGTGAAATGGAGCAGATTGCCCAAGTGTTCGCCGGCATCAAAGAACAGTTCGGTCGCCTCGATATTCTGGTCAACAACGCCGCGACCAATCCGCAATTCTGCAACGTGCTCGACACCGACCTCGGCGCGTTCCAGAAGACCGTCGACGTGAACATTCGTGGTTACTTCTTCATGTCGGTTGAAGCCGGCAAACTGATGCGCGAAAACGGTGGCGGCAGCATCATCAACGTTGCGTCGATCAACGGTATTTCGCCGGGGATCTTCCAAGGCATCTACTCGGTGACCAAGGCTGCGGTGATCAACATGACCAAGGTCTTCGCCAAGGAATGCGCGCAGTTCGGCATCCGCTGCAACGCCCTGCTGCCGGGCCTGACCGACACCAAATTCGCCTCGGCGCTGGTGAAGAACGACGCGATTCTCAAACAAGCGCTGACGCAGATTCCGCTCAAGCGCGTGGCCGATCCGAGCGAAATGGCCGGTGCGGTGCTGTACCTCGCCAGTGATGCATCGAGCTACACCACCGGCGTAGCGCTGAATGTCGACGGTGGTTTCCTCTCCTGATCCCGCTCAAACCCTGAACGGATCCTGCCCCTGTAGGAGCTGCCGCAGGCTGCGATCTTTTGATTTTCTTGGATCAAGATCAAAAGATCGCAGCCTTCGGCAGCTCCTACAGTTTTTTTCAAGCAATGGATCTATTGCGTGACGCAACGGGTGGTGGTGATGTGGCGAGTCACCTGCTCGTCGATGTACATGTCACCAACCACCTCGGTGCTTTCCTGAATCTGACAAGTGCGTTCCGGCGGCGGAGGCGGCGCCACGGGCGGAGGCGGCGGAGGACTGGCACAACCGGCCAACACACCAAAAATAACCAACGGCAACACGCGTTTCCCAAGACTGTTCATAGGACGACCCGCGAAAAATGAGCGACAAACTCCCGCGACCCAACCGACCACGAGAGACCTGACCACTCATTCTTTATAGCCGAGGTGAGTGCAAGCGCCAGTGAAATGGCTGGATTGGGGGAATGGGGCTGTCGATTTTGGGGTGGGGATCGCGATTGGATTGCCTGTGCGAGCGCGGTCGCGAGCAGGCCTGGCTTCTACAACAGCAAGATCAAAAGATCGCAGCCTTCGGCAGCTCCTACACAGGATGAGCGCAAGCTCGGCTGCCGCGTATATTCTGAAAGCCCCTCACCCTAGCCCTCTCCCAGAGGGAGAGGGGACTGACCGAGGTGTTTGGGCAAGTTACGCCGACGTGAAATACCGCGCCGCACACAAATCCCGAGAAGCCCATCAATCGGCCCCCTCTCCCTCGGGAGAGGGCTGGGGTGAGGGGCAAGAACACCACAAAACCAAAGCCAACCGCGCCCCGCTCCTCACCACTCAACACGATGAGCGCAAGCTCGGGTGCAGCTTTTGATCTTAGAGCCCGTCGGGAGGCTGAGTGGAGGGATTCATACGGGGAAAGCATCGAGAGGAGGTGCAGCGAAGCAAACCGTAGGCGATGCCCCCGGATGAACCCGGAGCGAAGGAACCCGAGCCTTAGCGAGGGCCGGACGTCAGGGCACAGACCTTTGGTTCCTTTGGGGCGTTTGCCAAAGGGACTCGCCGTAAGGGCGAAACCATAATCAGCAACCCCCGCAGCAACGGATATGTACCCCAAAGCCAAAAGATCAAAAGATCGCAGCCTTCGGCAGCTCCTACACGGGCTCAGGCCAAGTCGGGATCTCGAGACGAGCGCAAAGAATTACTCTCCAACTCATAACGCAATTCTTCAATCAACCCCGCCACCGACTCCGCCGTGCGCAGCACATCCAATTTCAACCCACTAACGACCAGATCCACCTGCCCAGACACCGGGTGATAAAGCTTCACCGTCAGCGAATGATCACCATCCACCAGACACTCACACGCCAGCGGCGAAAAACTCTGCTCAAGCTGAGCGCGCAACTGCGCAAGATTCATCATTGAGGCTGTTCCTTTAGCTACTTCGAAGGGACACGGTCACGCAAAAAAAGCACGCACCGCACCCCACCAGACTAAGAACCACCCGCCCCCACCAGAACCTCAATTTGCACCGGATCAACTAGTGCATTTGCACCCTAACGCTGCCCGCGCCATTCCCCCGAAAACAACCCGCGCTCACGCGCCCAGACAATCGCCTCACTGCGACTATGAACATCCAGCTTCGAATACACCGTCGCCACATGATTGCGCACGGTATTCGGCGCCAGCTTCAGCCGCGCGGCGATCTCCTTGTCCGCCAAACCCTCACAAATCAGCCCCAACACATCCCGCTCCCGCGCGGTCAGATCGGTAAACGACACACTCGGCAATTGCGGCGAATTAACCTTCTTCACATTCGCCAGCTTCTCGATCAACGTACGACTGAACCAGGAAGCATCCTTCATCACCTCTTCAATCGCCGCCACCAGCTCAAGCTCGGTGCGCTTGCGCTCGGTGATGTCCATCAGCACCAGCAAATAGCACGGCACATCATGAATATTCACGGTGTCGGCCGACAGCGCACACTCGAGCAAATCGGCGTCTTTGGTACGCACTCGCACGTCCACCCGATCCACCCGGCCGTTGTTCTCAAGCGCCGCGAGCAGACGAGACCGCGCACCGTTGTCATCGATAAAACCAATCTGCGTCACGGTTTTACCGAGCACATCGTCCCCGTCAAAAGCCAGGGTATCGAGAAACGCCTGATTGACGTCGAGCACCCGCTGCTCCTCCGCTGTGCAGATCAGAATCGGCACCGGCGTCAGGCGAAACGCCTTGGCAAACCGCTCCTCACTCTGACGCAGCGCCACCTCGGCCTTGTGCCGCAGCTCCATGTCGACAAAGGAAAACAGCATGCAATCTTCGTCGTTGAGCACCAGCGGTTGCCCGGCGACGATCACCTGTTTGCTGCTGCCATCGGGCAAGCGCAATTCAGCCTGCATCTGCGGAATGGTCTCGACATCGCGCAGGCGTTGAATGGCCAGATCGCGTTTTTCTGCCTGCTCGTAGATGTCGATTTCATAAGCTGAGGTGCCGATGACTTGCTCGCGGGTATAGCCGGTCATCTCCAGAAACCCCGGATTGACCTTGATATAGCGCAAGTCGCTGATTCGGCAGATCACCGCCGGCGCCGGGTTGGCATTGAAGGTTTTTTCGAAACGCTGCTCAGCGTTGGCCCAGTCGGTGACGTCGCTCATGATCAACACCAGCGACTCGGGCTGCCCCTCGCGATCGGTAAGGATCATGCTGCGCACGCTGTGTACCCAGACGCGTTCCGGGTCATCCGCCGCATTCACTTCGATCAGCACATCATTGAACGCCTCGCAGCGGGCCACGCGGCTGATCGGATAATTCTCGGGCGCCAACGTGTGGTTGTTGCGATAACGCAGGTTGAAACGCTGCGCGTACTCGGAGGCGTTGTGGCCCAGCTCACCGATCCGGCTGACGCCATGCATGGCCAGCGCGGCCTCATTGGCCCAGAGGATGCTCTGATCCCGCTCCAGCAGAATCACCCCGTCGGATAATCCGGCGATGATTTGCTGCAACTGGCGGCGATTGGTTTCGGTGGTCAGGACTTCCTGGCTCATTGGATCTCCACAAGTGATGCGCCATGTGAAGAGTACGACCGCAGCCACACGTGATCGTGCACCTCTATTCACACACGACACATCCCCCTGTAGGAGCTGCCGAAGGCTGCGATCTTTTGATCCTGTTTTTTAAAAGCAACATCAAAAGATCGCAGCCTTCGGCAGCTCCTACAGGGGTTGGGGGTTGCCGTTGAGTTCTCGCAGGGTATCGAGGAAGAGTTTCAGGACGGGGGAGGCATCATCCGCGCGGTACGTCGCATACAACGGCACTTCCGGCAACGCCGGGGTCAGGCGTCGAAACACCAGCCCCGCCGGCGCCAACTGTTCAATCGACGCCGGCAACAGTGCCACGCCAAACCCTGCGCGCACCAGGCTCAGCAACGTCTGCACCTCAATCACCTGCTGGCGGATCTGCGGGGTAAACCCGGCCTGAATGCAGCACTGATAGAGAAAATTAGCGAACCGCGACTGCTTCAACTCCAACGCCACAAACGGCTCCTGCGCCAGATCCGCCGGGGCCAACACCTCGCGCTGCGCCAACGGATGATCCGCCGGCATCACCACATGAATCGGCTCATAAATCAGCAGTTCATTGCGCAACAACGGATCGTCATAACCCACGCGAAACACGCAGGCATCAATGCGTTTCTCCTTCAACGCCTTGACCTGCGCCGCCGGGGTCATTTCGTGCAGGCGCCAATTGACCTGCGGATAGCGCTCACGAAACAGGTGCAAAGCCTTGGGCAGCACGCCGACCATCACCGAACTGATCATGCCGATTTCCAGTTCACCGAGCTGACCGCGCCCGGTCTGCCGGGTCAGATCCAGCGCCCGCTCAAGCTGCTCGAACACCAGCGGTGCCTGCTCCTTGAGCATCTGCCCCGCCGCTGTCAGTTCAACCCGATGATGGCTGCGCTCGAACAGCGGCGTGCCCAGTTCCTCTTCCAGCAAACGAATCTGCTGGCTCAGCGGCGGCTGGCAGATGTGCAAGCGCTCGGCAGCGCGACCGAAATGCAACTCATCGGCCAACGCCATGAAGTACCGCAGCAAGCGCAAATCCATGGCGATTTATCCCAGGCTCAGTGGCGTCGAACGCTGACGAACACCGGTCAGCGCGAACAAGGCATTGGCGATGGCCGGCACCACCGAAGGGCTGCCCAATTCACCAACGCCACCGGGTTTGCTCGGCTCACCGTCGAGCACGAGGATGTCGGTGGCTGGCATGTCGGACATGCGCGTGACGCGATAGTCGTGGAAGTTGCTCTGCACCACCCTGCCCTGTTTGATGTCGAGCCGATCGAACAACGCGTGACCGAAGCCCCACATCAGGCCGCCGTAGATTTGCTCTTCAACACCGCCCGGCGACACTGCCAAACCGCAATCGACCACGCAGGTGAGCTTCTCGACTTTTGGCTTGCCATCGACCGTCGCCACCCTTGCGACCACCGCGATGAAACTGGTGTAACCCTGATTGGTCGCGATGCCCAGCGCGGTTCCCGGTGGCAACGGCTGACCCCAGCCGGCGCGCTCGGCTGCCTGCTTGAGCACCGCCACATGCCGTGGTCGTTCCTGCATATTGGCCAGGCGGAACGCCAGTGGATCTGCACCGGCCGCATGCGCCAGTTCATCCATGAAACTTTCCACAGCAAACACGTTGGGAATAAAACTCACCGAGCGATACCAGCCGCTCGGTACGTCGCTTTCGTGCTTGACCCAATTCAGTTCCAAATGCGGTGGACGATAGGCGAAGTCCCACGCGGTGATCGCTTCGGTGGTGCTGTAATCCATCTTGTCGGGGCGTTCGAAATAGCCCGGTTCCCACTGTTCCGGCGAGGCCGGCGATACCGCGTGCAATTGCAGCGCGCTGAGTTTGCCTTGAGCATCCAGCGCACCTTTGACCCGATGCAAGGTTGCCGGATGATTGAACAGCGCGTGCAGTTCATCTTCACGGCTGTTGAGCAGTTTCACCGGCACACCGGTTTTCTGCGCCAGATACGCGACTTCAAACAACCAGTATTTGGCTTCCCGCGCACCGAAGCTGCCGCCCGACACCAGCTCATGAATGGTGACGTTGGCCTTGTCGATCCCGCACACGGTTTGCGCCGCTTCCAGTGCCGACGACGGCACCTGCACGCCGCCCCAGTAAGTGATCGCCTTGTCCTTGACCTGCGCAGTGATGCAGATCGGTTCCAGCGGGTTTTGCACCTTGTAAGGCATGGTGTAATCGGCTTCGATCAGCTTCGCCGCGCCCGCCCATTGCCCGGCGACATCACCTTGGGTCATGGCTTTGACGGTTTGCGCTTGCGGATCGCCGATGGCTTTGGCTTGAGCGCTGAACAACTGCTCGCTGTCGAACCCGGCCAAAGGTGAATCGCTCCACTTGATCTCCAGTACTTTGCGGCCCTGCTGCGCGGCCCAGAACGTATCCGCCAACACGGCGACGCCTTCCAGATTGCCGCCGAGCACATCCGGACGCCCCGGAATCGCCAGCACCTTGCGCACGCCCGGCACTTGCAGAGCCGCTGCTGAATCGACGCTGACGACCTTCGCGCCAACCACCGGCGTACGCTGAATCACCGCCACCAACATGTCCGGCAATTGCACGTCGATGCTGTACTTGAACCGCCCGCACACCTTGGCCGCCGCATCGCGTTTGTGCCGCAGCTTGCCGATGTATTTGAACTGCGCCGGGTCTTTCAGCGTGACGTGGGTCGGCGCTGGCAGTTTCGCCGCGACACCGACCAGTTCGCCATAACCGAGGCTACGCTTACTCGACGTGTGAACGACGCGACCTTCCTCGGTGGTGCAACTGTCGGGGCTGACTTTCCACTGTTTCGCCGCTGCTGTAATCAACAGCGCCCGCGCCGTGGCACCGGCCATGCGCAAGCGATCGTATTCGAGGGAAACGCTGGTGCTGCCGCCCGTGGAGAAGACTTTCCAGACCGGATGAATGTAGGTTTCGAAAAACGGATCTTCCGGGGTAATCACCTGCACGGTCATCGGGTTTACGTCCAGCTCTTCCGCCACACACGCGGCCAATGCCGTTTGCGTACCGGTGCCTGAGTCATGCTTGTGCACCACCAGTTTCACCGTGCCGTCGGGAAAGATCCGCACCCAGGCATTCGGCTCAAATTCGTTGGCCGGCGCCATGGCTTTTGGGTCGGTGGCCGCCATGCCGCTGGGCAGATACAGGGCAATCGCCAGTCCGGAAGCGACGGTCGCCGCTTGCTTGAGAAAAACCCGCCGCGGCAGTTCGATGCGGGTGTCGTCGATAAGGCTCATCAGGCCTCCTTCGGCGCATTCGCCGCACGTTTGATCGCTTTGCTGATGCGCCCGTAAGTGCCGCAGCGGCAGATATTTCCGGACATGGCGTTGCGGATCGAATCGTCGGTCACCGCCGCACCGGTGTTGAGCAGCGCGGCGGCGGACATGATCTGCCCGGATTGACAGTAGCCGCATTGCGGCACATCTTCGGCGACCCAGGCCAGTTGCAGTGGATGGTTTTCCCTCGGCGACAAACCTTCGATGGTGGTGATGCTATGGCCCGCGACGGCGGCCGCCGGCAATTGGCAGGAACGCACCGCGACGCCGTCCAAGTGCACGGTGCAGGCACCGCACAGGCCCATGCCGCAACCGAACTTGGTGCCGGTGAGTTTCAGTTGATCACGCAAGACCCATAACAAGGGCATGGAGGAGGACGCTTCATCCAGCTCGCGTCGTTCGCCGTTAACCGTGAATGCAATCATTGTCAGGCTCCAAAAGAGCGGCCCGTCTTTGTGCGGGCCTGGTCACCGATTATTGGAACCTTGAGCAACACGCGGCCAGCGACGATTTCTGCCAACCGCTGTAAGCAGGACTAACAACATGTACAAGCGATACCCGTCGGTGCAGTCCATGAGCGCGTTTATCCACGCCGCGCGCAGCGGCAGTTTCTCCAGCGCTGCGCGCAAGCTGGATCTGACCCACAGTGCGATCAGCCAGCAGATTCGTGCGCTGGAAGATTTCATTGGCCAGCCGTTGTTCGTGCGTGAGGGGGGTGGCAGCAACCTGACCGACGCCGGGCAGTTGTTTGCCAGTGTGTTGTCGGACGGTCTGGCGCAGATTGACCGGGCGATCTCTTCGGTGAAAAACCGCAGCGTCGCGCAACGGTTGACGCTTGATGTCGACAGCGAACTGGCCCAGAGCTGGCTCAATCCGCGCCTGCCGCAGTTGCTCGATGGGCTGCCGGATTACGAGGTGACGTTGCTGTCGATGCCGCGCAGTGATCGCAGCACGTTTGAGCGGGTCGATCTGGCGTTGCGCTATGGCTATGGCGATTGGGACGACTGCGAGATGACGCAGATTTGTGGCGATCGGGTGTTGGCGGTGGCTTCGCCGGATTTGCTGGAACGGTATGGGTTGCAGGTGCCGTTGACCCCGGCGCAGATTTTGGAGTTGCCATTGTTGGGGTATACCCGGCGCTCGTGGATTCCGTGGCTGGATGCGGCAGGGATGACGCCGACCGAGCCGCCGGCACGGGTGATTTTTGATAATGCGGCGAATTTGATTGCGGCTGCCGAGGCTGGCGTTGGCGCGGGGCTGGTGCGTGGATTGTTGGCGGCTGATGCATTGCGCAGTGGGCGGTTGGTGGCGTTGAACGAGGCGCAGATTGCGGCGCATTACAACCTCTACGCGGTGTGGCCGCATGGGCAGGCGGAGCGTGTGGCGCCGGTGGTTGAGGCGATTAAACTGTTGGCTTTGCGTACACAATTTTGACGCTATCGCGAGCAGGCTCACTCCTACAATTGGAATGCGCTCCCCTGTGGGAGCGAGCCTGCTCGCGAAGAGGCGAGCACAATTACCGAAGATCAAAAGATCGCAGCCTGCGGCAGCTCCTACACCGATCCCCGTAGGAGCTGCCGAAGGCTGCGATCTTTTGATTTTGCTACAAGGCCCATATCGAACGCATATCACCACCCCGCCCAATTAATATTGTACGAACCCCTCCCCCCTTTCCAATACTCGCCCTCAGCAGCCACCCACCCGGGCCGGATGCGAACAGGCGAGGGAATGCGCGAGTCTTGCGCATAGAAACGGCCGATTGCCCGGGACGTGGATGCCGAGAGCCGCAAGGCTCCCTTCCCCGCTATCAGGAGATCGACTGCAATGATCATCGATATCAGCTGCTATCCCACCGATCTGGTGGACCTCGCCTGGAGGCATGACGGTGACCCGTTCACCGGCGAGCGTCTGCTGGAGATGATGGATGGCCCGTACATGGTCAACGGCAAGCCTCGCCGCATTGACAAAGCCTTCATCCAGCCGCCGCAAGGCAACACGATTTACACCTGGACCGACGGCGACCTGACCGGCCGCGAATCCATCGACGCCTACATGGCCTACACCCTGAAAATGGTGCAGACCTACCCGGATCGTTTCATCGGCTGCTTCGTCTACAACCCGCGCTGCGGCGTGGAAAACGGCGTCGAGGCGATAGAGCGCTACGTCAAGGAACACGGTTTCGGCATGGTGCAGATGCAAGCCAACATGCACGCCTACCGTCCTGACCGTGCGCTCGACTGGGTGCGCCCATGCTTCGAGAAGTGCGCCGAGCTGGGCATTCCGGTCAAGTTGCACACCGGCGACGGGCCTTACAGCATCCCGTCGGAATGGGTGCCGATGATCAAGGAATTCCCCAACGTCAATTTCATCATGGCCCACTTCGGCGTGCAGACCGGTGGCGTCTACGTGTTCGAACCGATGCAATGGGCGATGGAATTGCCCAACGTCTACTGCGAATCCGGCTGGTGCCTGCAATCGCGGATCGTCGAATTCGCCAAGGTCTTGCCGACGCACAAGATCCTCTTCGGCACCGACACGCCACCGAACGAACCGGGCATGTGGCTGCGCCTGCTCGAAGTGCTCTGCCACGAGCCGCCGCAGGGTCTGAACCTCGACGAGGACACCCTCGAAGACTACTTGGGCAACAACACCGCGCGGATGATCGGCCTCGAACCGACCCCGCCACCCCGTTCCGTTTCCGAAGCAGAGGCGCAACTCAAGCGCCCCGTCCCCACTCAACTGGCCAGGAGCTGAACCGATGATTATCGACACCCATCTGCACCCCACCAACCTGGTCGACGAGGCCTGGCGCCACACCGGCGAACCGTTCACCGGCGAGCGCATGCTCAAGCTTATGGACGGCCCGTACATGATCAACGGCAAACCACGCCGCATCGACATGGGTTTCATCCAGCCGCCACCGGGCAACACCGGTTATCGCGACGGCAACCGCCGGGGCCGCGAAGGCGTGCGCGACTACATGTCGTACATCGCCGAACTGTGCATGAAGTACCCGGATCGCTTCATCGGCAACTTCAACTTCAACCCGCGCTGGGGACCGGAAAACGGTGCGGCGGAGCTGGAATTCCACATCAAGGAATACGGCTTCAAGATGCTCAAACTGCACGCCAACATGCACGGCTATCGCCCGGATCGCGCACTCGACTGGCTACGTCCGGCGATGAAGGTCTGCGCCAAGTACAACATCGTCGTGCTGATCCACACCGGCGACGGCCCGTACACGATCCCGACGATGTTCTACCCGATCATTCGCGAGTTCCCGATGGTCAATTTCATCATCGGTCACTTCGGTATCCAGACCGGCGGCAACTACTCGTTCGAAGCGTTCTGGATGGCGATGGACACGCCGAACGTGTACTGCGAATCGGGCTGGTGCTTCCAGTCGCGGATCGTCGAATTCGCCAAGGAACTGCCGCGCAACAAGATCGTGTTTGGCACGGACTCGCCGCCGAATGAGCCGGGGATGTGGCTGCGGGAACTGGAGGTGTTGTGCTCGCCGGCACCGCAGGGCCTGGGGATTGATGAGGATCATCTCGAAGACTACCTGGGCAACAACATCGCAAGGTTGTGCGGGATCGAACCGACGCCACCGCCGAAGGATCTGGCCGAGGCCGACATACGCCTGACCACGACGTATCTCTAGATAACGCAAATCCTTGGGGTAACAAGGAAACCCTGTGGCGAGGGGATTTATCCCCGCTCGGCTGCGCAGCAGTCGCAAAACCTGTGAATGAGGTTTTCCTGACACAGCGCAATTGCGGGATTTGGGGCCGCTTCGCAGCCCAACGGGGATGAATCCCCTCGCCACAAAGGCCCTCGCCACAAGGGATCTGTGCACAGAGCACACAGCGACTTTACAGGCACGAAGATGACCCGGCGTTCGTTCGACCGGCAGGCCAACGGCTGGCCGCGCGAACGCCCTCTCACCCCTGCGTGCCTGCTTTTTACGAGGTGACACCATGACCCGTTCGACGCTCGGCGATTCTCAGGACTTTCACGTGTTCATCGACGCCTATCGCCGTGAGTACCCGGACGATGTGCTGACCGTCACTCAACCGATTTCTGCCGATCAGGACGTCACCGCCCTGGTCGATGCCCTCGCCGCCCAAGGCCGCGATCCGCTGCTGATCTGCGAAAACGTCGGCCACCTCGGCGTGCCGGTGGCGACTAATCTGTTCGCCTCCCGAACCCGCATCGCTCGGCTGTTCGGCGTCACCCCGACGCAACTGCACGAAACCTTTCAAACCCGCGCCAACCAAGCCATCGCCCCGCGTTATGTGGAGAGCGGCCCGATCCTCGATGAAGTCTTCGAAGGCGAAGCGCTGGATCTGGCGCTGCTGCCGATGCTCAAGCATTTCGACAGCGATCGCGGCCCGTACATCACCAACGCGATCATCATCGCCGAAGACCCGCTGACCGGCATCGCCAACATGAGCTATCACCGCTCGATGCGCCACGCCCGCCAGGCCCTCGCCACAAGCCTGCATTCACGCGGCCACCTGTGGCGGATGCTGCAGACCGCGCGCGAACGTGGCGAAGAATTGCGTGTGGCCATGGTGGTTGGCGCGCACCCACTGTTCATGCTCGCCGCCGCTGCGCGCTTGCCCTATGGCGCCGATGAACGCGCCGTCGCTGGCGGGCTGTTTGGTGCGCCGCTGGAGTTAGTGAAAACCCCGCGCTACGGCATCGGTGTACCGGCGTATGCCGAGTTTGTTCTGGAAGGCGCGATTGACCCGGCGGCCTATGCCGAGGAAGGCCCGTTCGGTGAATTCAGCGGTTATTCCTCGGATCGCTCGACCAACAATGTGCTGCGCGTCGACACCCTGTTAAAGCGCAAGGACGCCTGGTTGGTCGATGTGATGGGTGGCCGCTACGCCGAGCATTTGACCCTCGCCCGCCTGCCGCGCGAAGCGGAGATGAGCGAAAAACTCAAGGCACGTTTCCCCGCTGTCACCGCTGTGCATTACCCGAATTCCGGCACGCA
Organism: Pseudomonas sp. NPDC088429; assembly: GCF_044753305.1. Taxonomy (NCBI): domain Bacteria; kingdom Pseudomonadati; phylum Pseudomonadota; class Gammaproteobacteria; order Pseudomonadales; family Pseudomonadaceae; genus Pseudomonas; species Pseudomonas sp. NPDC088429. Next base: position 19,493 of record NZ_JBIVMX010000012.1, read on the forward strand.
TTTTCACTGCTACGTCGCGCTGGATCAGAGCCGCGACGGCGAGGCGCGGCAGATCATGCTGGCGTTGCTCGGCTGGGATCCGTACCTGAAAACCGTGATCGCGGTAGACAGCGATATCGACATCAGCGATGACAGCCAGGTGCTGTGGGCACTGGCCACACACTTTCAGCCGCATCTGGATATTTTCACCATCGATGGCTTGCCGGGCAGTCCGCTCGATCCTTCGTCGTCGGTCAACGGCACCACTTCGCGGATGGGCCTGGATGCGACTCGCGGTTCCGGGTTTGACGGGATCAAGGCGCAACTCGATCAGGATGTACTCGAACGCGCGCGGGTTTTGCTCAAAGGACTGGAATCGTGAACCGGCAACGGCTGGTGGTCGGCATCAGCGGCGCGTCCGGCTTCATCTACGGCGTGCGCTTGCTGCAATTGCTCGCCGAGCTGGACATCGAAAGCCACCTGATCATCAGTCGCGCGGCGCTGCTGACCATGGCTCACGAGACCGATTACAAACTCGCCGACGTCACTGCGCTGGCCAGTCATTATCACCGCGCCGATGACGTCGCCGCCGGGATTGCCAGCGGATCGTTTCGCTGCCTCGGCATGGTGGTGGCGCCGTGCTCGATGAGGACGCTGGCGGAGATTGCCACTGGCACCTCATCGGGGCTGATCGGCCGTGCTGCCGACGTCACGCTCAAGGAGCGCCGCACGCTGGTGTTGATGGCCCGCGAAACCCCGCTGACCCTCGCCCACCTGCGCAACATGACCGCCGTCACCGAGATGGGCGGAATCATCGCCCCGCCGGTACCGGCGTTCTACGCCCGCCCGGAAAACCTCGCACAAATGGTCGACCACAGCCTCGGCCGCGTGCTCGACCTGTTCGGCCTCGATGCCGGCGTCGCCAGCCGCTGGCAAGAACCTCAATCAGATCCATCACCTGACACAAATACCTGTGGTGAGGGGATTTATCCCCGACCGGCTGCGCAGCAGTCGTTTAGTCAGCAACCGCATTCAACCTGACACACCTCATTTGCAGTTTTGGGGCCGCTTCGCAGCCCATCGGGGATAAATCCCCTCGCCACAAGGGTTAAACATCAAAAATTTAATCACCCCGAATTCAGTGTGCACCGGTCAATCAAAGGAGCCTCACCATGAACACCCCATTCAACGCCCCAACCCGCAACACCAAAATCCCCGTGACCATCCTCACCGGTTTCCTCGGTGCCGGTAAAACCACCCTGCTCAACTACATCCTCAAAGAAAACCACGGTCGCAAAATCGCCGTGATCGAAAACGAATTCGGTGAAGTCGGTATCGACGGCGACCTCGTCCTCAGTTCCGAGACCGAAGAAATCTACGAGATGGTCAACGGCTGCGTGTGCTGCACCGCCGAGGTTCGCGAGGACTTGGTGCGCATCGTCCGCGAACTGGTCGCGCGCCCGGTTCGCCTCGATCACATCCTCATCGAAACCAGCGGCCTGGCCGATCCGTACCCGGTGGCGCAGAGCTTTTTCATCAATGACCCGATCGCCGATGAAGTCGAACTCGACGCCATCGTGACCATGGTCGACGCCAAGCACATCGCCCAGCATCTGGAGGATCTGCAACTCGATGGCGTCGACAATCAGGCGGTGGATCAGATTGTCTGCGCCGACCGGATTGTCATCAACAAGGTCGATCTGGTCAGCGCTGAAGAGGTTGAAACCCTGCGCGGCAAGATCCGTGGCTTGAATGCCACGGCAGATCTGGTGACCTCGACCCACGCGCAAATCGACCTGACGAAGATCCTCGGCATCGGCGCGTTTGAATGCACGCAGAAGCTCATGGAAATCGGCGCGGATCAGCACGATCACGATCACCACGACCATGAGCATCACGCTGAGCACTCTATTGAAGAGCAGGATCACCAACACGACCCAAGCGTGTCATCGGTGGGCATCGCTGTGGACGGCGCGGTCAACCTGATGGCGTTCCACCGCTGGATCAGCGAGCTGCGCTCCTCCCAGGCCGACAACCTCTATCGCATGAAAGGTGTGCTCGCCGTGGCCAATGAAGACCAGCGCTACGTGCTGCAAGGCGTGCACAGCCTGGTGGAATTCCGCGCCTCGACCGCGTGGGGCACGGAGCCCCGCTCAAGCAAGATCGTGTTCATCGGCCGCGACCTGGATCGCGCGGCCCTGAACCAGGGCTTCGCCGCCTGCTTGGCAGGCTGAAACAAGGCATCGGAGCCGGTGGATGGCGGCTTCGGGCACATGTGTACGAATGACTGATGCCCAATGGCACTGAAATCTGTGGAGTGATCCCTGTGTTGAGGTTCTGTGCTGAGGCAATTTTCTTTTGCTGAGGCAACTTACCTGCGGGGAGGCAGTTAATTTGTGGCGAGGGGATTTATCCCCGATGGGGTGCGAAGCGCCCCCAAAACCTGAACTCGCGGTTTAACAGACAAACCGCATTCGCTGGATTTGCGACTGCTGCGCAGCCGATCGGGGATAAATCCCCTCGCCACAAAGGCTCACTCCTACAGGGGATCTGCAGCAGGCATCAGACGAATACCCCTCTCTACCGCATAAAAACAGCCAGAGGTGTTTCCCCATGTCGTCAGCCACATCCCCATCAAAAACCGCATCCACCGTGCACCCCGTCGACCGCGTTTTGCCGGTACGACAGATGCTCACCCTCGGCCTGCAACACATGGCCGTCTCGTACATCGGCGCCATCGCCGTGCCGTTGATTGTCGCCAGTGCCCTAAAAATGTCCCACGCCGACACGGTGGTGTTGATCAGCACCACCCTGTTCTGTTCCGGCATTGCCACCCTCCTGCAAACCGTCGGCTTCTGGAAATTCGGCGTGCGCCTGCCAATTCTGCAAGGCGTGGCTTTCAGCAGCGTTGGCCCGGTGATCGCCATCGGCAGCAACCCGGAAGTGGGGTTCGCCGGGGTCTGCGGGGCGGTGATCGGCGCGGGGATTTTCACCATGCTGATGGCGCCCTTCGTCGGTCGATTACGGCGGTTTTTTCCGCCCGTGGTCACCGGTTGCATCGTCACCGTGATCGGTTTGCAGCTGTTCCCGATTGCCTATGAATGGGTTGGCGGCGGGCGCAACGCGAGCAACTTCGGCGCGCCGGCGTTCCTTGGTGTGGCGGTGGTGGTGTTGCTGACCATCCTGTTGGTCAACCGCTATGGCAGCCCGATGCTGCGCAACATGGCGGTGTTGATCGGGATGCTGGTTGGCGCCGGTCTGGCCTACGGTCTGGGCATGGGCAGCTTTCACAGCGTCGAAGATGCGCCGTGGCTGACCGTGCCCTACCCGTTCTACTTCGGCCTGCCGACCTTCAGCCTGATCCCCATCGCGACCATGGTGGTGGTGATGATCGTGCAGATGGTCGAGTCGATGGGGCTGTTCGTGGCCATCGGCGACATTGTCGAAAAACCGGTCGAGGACAAACAGGTCATCAACGGTCTGCGCGCCAATGGCTTGGCCAGCACCATCGCCGGGATGTTCGCCGCGTTTCCCTTCATCGCCTTCATGGAAAACGTCGGCCTGGTGATCCTCACCGGCGTGCGCAGCCGTTGGGTGGTCGCGGTCAGCGGCTTGCTGATGTGCTCGATTGCCTTGGTGCCGAAGGCCGGCGCGATCATCGCTTCGATGCCGACCGCCGCCCTTGGTGGCGCCGGCATTGCGATGTTCGGCGTGGTCGCGGCGGCGGGCATTCAGACCCTCGCCAAAGTCGATTACGAGCGCAATCGCTATAACGTCTTGATCGTCGGTTTCACCATCGCCGCCGCGCTGGTGCCGGTGCTCGCCCCCACCTTATTCAAACAACTCCCCGAGTGGTCGCAGCCGTTCCTGCACAGCAGCGTGGTTATCGCTTGCCTGGTGTCGGTGCTGCTCAACGCCGCGCTGAATGGCGTCAGCGTGCCGGAAACCACCGCCAGCAAATCCGCCTCGCACATCCTTTAGTTTGGAGCTGCCCATGACTCAACTTCAGAACATCCTGATCAAAAACCCGGTCGCGGTGATGACCGGCCTGCGCGGCCCTCGCGCGCGGGCCGGGGCCGTGGACATCCGCGTGGTCAACGGTCGCATCGCCGAAATGGCCGCGAACCTTGAACCACAACCCGGCGAACGGCTGATCGACGCGCGCAACTGCGTGGTCTATCCCGGCTGGATCAACACCCACCATCACCTGTTCCAGAACCTGCTCAAAGCCGTGCCCGCAGGGCTGAATCAGGATCTGCAAGGCTGGCTGGCCAGCGTGCCCTACCCGCGCCTGAACCGCTTTACCCCGCAACTGGCACGGATTGCTGCACGACTGGGCATGGTCGAATTGCTGCTGTCCGGCGTCACCACCTGCGCCGATCACCACTACCTCTACCACGCTCACGGCAGCACCGAGACCGGCGACTTACTGTTCGACATGGCCGATGAATTTGGCCTGCGCTTTGTGCTGTGCCGTGGCGGCGCACTGGAGTCGGCGAGCGCACATCCGGGCTTCTCGAAAACCGCGCTGCAACCGGAGAGCCTCGAGCAAATGGTCGGCGACATCGAACGGCTGAAATCGCTGTATCACCAGGACACTCCAGACGCGATGCGCCGCGTGGTTGTCGCGCCAACCACGCCAACGTTCTCGCTGCCGCCAACCCTGTTACGTGAACTCGCCCACACCGCACGCGGCCTCGGTTTGCGCCTGCACACACATTTGTCGGAAACGCAGAACTACGTGAATTTCTGCCGCGAAAAATACAACTGCCTGCCGGTGGAATTCGTCGCCGAACACGAATGGCTCGGCCCCGACGTCTGGTTCGCCCACGCCGTACACCTGCAACCGGGCGAAATCCGCATGCTCGCGCAGACCGGCACCGGCATATCCCACTGCCCGGTGAGCAATGCGCGGCTGGGCAGTGGCGTCGCGCCAGTGCCGCAGATGTACGAGGCAGGTGTGCCGATTTCCCTGGGCGTGGATGGCGTAGCGTCGAATGAATCCGGAAGCATGGTCGGCGAAGCCAACACCGCGTGGCTGATCCACCGCGCCGAACAAGGCGCCTCGGCGACCACCGCTGAAGACGTCATTCACTGGGGCACGGCGGGTGGCGCACAGGTGTTGGGGCTCGGCGCGGTTGGCACTTTGGAAGTCGGGCAAGCGGCGGATCTGGTCGTCTACAGCCTCGACCACCCACGGTTCTACGGCTTCCACGACAGCGCCGTCGCGCCAGTGGTTGCGGGCGAACCGATCACGGTGAAATACAGCCTGGTCGGCGGCAGGATCGTGGTCGACAACGGCGTAATCCCCGGCCTGGACATCGAACGCATGCGCGCCGAAGCGTGGGAAGGCGTGCAGCAACTGATGAACGTAGAAGACTGACCCCCGATCCCGTGTAGGAGCTGCCGAAGGCTGCGATCTTTTGATCTTGTCTTTTAAAAAACCAAGTCAAAAGATCGCAGCCTTCGGCAGCTCCTACACGGGGTCGTCGTATTCGCGACTTCCGGGTTTGTCGTCTAACGTTACTCCCTCATCGGACTGAGCCCCTGGGCTCTTGATCAAGGAGAGACTGATGACGTCGCGTCGCACGATCGAACAGACCTATCGCACCTGGTCCAGCCCCATTTTGCTGGAGCTGAAAAAGCGCGAACACCAAATGGCGCCGTTCGAGCGTCAGGCGCTGGAAAATGTGTTGGTGGAGAGGCGGTTGCTGGATGTTGGCAATCCGCAGGGCAATGATCGCCGAACAAAAAACCTCACCCTGGATTAATCGCGTAACCCTTGTAGGAGCTGAGCTTGCTCGCGAAGGCGGTGTGTCAGGCAGATGTGATTTGCCTGACACGACGCCTTCGCGAGCAAGCTCGGCTCCTACAGGTTTGTGTGTAGGCCCAGTTTGAGTAGTTCCTTGCGCAGGATTGAGTGTGCGTGGACGGCCATGCCGGCGTGCCAGTCCAGTGTCAGCAGACGATTGAGTTTGCGTTGGCTCAACACCGGGTCTGCCAGCAAGCAACTTTTCCGGTCGCGGATGCTGATGACATTCAGCATCCAGTCATCGCCCTGCTCCGCCATCCATTGGCGGATCGCTGGCCGATGCTTTTTCAGCAACGCATCGGCATCCCACACGGTCATTTGTGCGAAGACTTGCGGCAGATTACTTTCGGGTTTCAGCCGTTTCAGGTCGGCTGCCAAGGCATTGCCAAGGTCAGATTCGATACTGGCCTGGCATTCGAGGAAGTATTTCTCGGGCCAGTCGGTCGCGAGTTTCGCCCGAAACGCGAGTTCGGCGTAGGCGTCGATGTCCGCTGCGGTGGTCATCTGGCTGGTGAAGTTCAGGGTGTTGTCGAGGATCGCGGTGGCCAACAGTGCGGCACTTTGTTCGCTGATTTTTGCTAGCAAGTCTGAGATCTGCCAACGCTGAAAGACCTGAGTTGCCGCAGCGCCGATCGGGCGGATGTCGGCGGCTGAACCGAGTTTCTTTGCCCAGTAATCTTCGTAACCTGGATGATGGTCGATGACTTCCACGACCTGATCGAGCACGACCAATGGATCGAAATGGTGATAGTCGGATACGTCGACCAAGATGAATTCGTCAGTCAGCGATGGTTCATGCGTTTGAAAAGCGCGACCCCAAGCAAGCACGGTTTTCGAGACGCTGGCGTTGGGTTTTGCACTGCTGACGGCGCGGGCGGAGATGCCTTGCAGGTTGAGCAGTTCTGCGTAGGCGATGCAGCAGGCGTAGGCGTCGATGTCCAGATAGGACGCGCCGGAGGTGATGATTTTCATGGGCGGCAACGTCGCACATTTTCATGACATTCGGGTGACAGGAAAAGATCGCAGCCTGCGGCAGCTCCTACACAGGGCTGCGATCTGTTGATGTTTATGCGGCGGCTTTACCTGCTGCCACCGCCGCCGAAGCAGCGAGCATCGCCCGCAACAACACCGCGCACCCGGCCGCCAGATCATCCGGCGCGGCGTTCTCGATTTCGTTGTGGCTGATCCCGCCTTCGCATGGCACAAAAATCATTCCGGCAGGCCCAAGTTCGGCGAGGAAAATTGCGTCGTGGCCGGCGCCGCTGACGATGTCCATGTGCGACAACCCCAAGCCCTTGGCCGCGCCGCGCACCGCTTCCACGCAGCCTTTTTCGAAGTACAGCGGCGGGAAGTCTGCGGTCGGGGTCAGTTCATAAGTCAGGCCATGTTCCTCACAAGTCGCTTCGATGACCTGCTTCACTTCAGCAATCATCGAATTCAGCCGTGCCGGTTCCAGATGACGGAAATCGAGGGTCATGCGCACTTCGCCGGGAATGACGTTGCGCGAGCCGGGATAGGCTTGCAGGCAGCCGACGGTGCCGCAGGCGTGCGGTTGATGGCCGAGGGCGGCGCGGTTGACGGCGCCGACGATGACCGAGGCGCCGACCAGTGCATCTTTGCGCAGGTGCATCGGTGTTGGGCCGGCGTGGGCCTCAACGCCGCGCAGTTTGAGGTCGAACCACTTCTGCCCCAGCGCACCGAGCACCACGCCGATGGTTTTCTGTTCGTCTTCAAGGATCGGGCCTTGTTCGATGTGTGCTTCGAAATAGGCGCCGACTTTATGTCCGCTGACTTTGCGCGGGCCGGCGTAGCCGATCGCATTGAGTGCTTCGCCGACCGTGATGCCCTCGGCATCAACCTTGGCCAGCGTTTCTTCGAGGGTGAATTTTTCGGCGAACACGCCGGAGCCCATCATGCATGGCGCGAAGCGTGAGCCTTCTTCGTTGGTCCAGACCACCACTTCCAGCGGCGCTTCGGTTTCCACGCCGAGGTCGTTGAGTGTGCGCAGAACCTCGACGCCAGCGAGCACACCGAAGCAGCCGTCGAACTTGCCACCGGTGGGTTGCGTGTCGATGTGGCTGCCGGTCATCACTGGCGGCAGGTCGGGATTGCGCCCCGGGCGGCGGGCAAAAATGTTGCCGACGGCATCGACCGTGACGCTGCACCCGGCGTCCTTGCACCATTGCACGAACAGGTCGCGGGCCTGGCGGTCGAGGTCGGTCAGGGCCAGGCGACAGACCCCGCCCTTGACCGTGGCGCCGAGCTTGGCCAGCTCCATGAGCGAGGCCCAGAGGCGATCGCGGTTGATGTGCTGATGGGTTGATTGCAGAACGTCTACGGCTGCATTCATGGGGATCTCCTCAGGCTGCTTTTCTTATGGATATTGCTGTGGTGTCGGGTAGACCGATATCGCGAGCAGGCTCACTCCTACAGAGGAACGCATTTCAAAATGTAGGAGTGAGCCTGCTCGCGATGGCACTCTCAACTACACCGCTGACTTAACGACCGAAGGCTGCGCCCGCATCACGCACAACCCGTAATAAATAATCCCGCCCAACGCCGAGCCGGTGAACCAGCCATAGCTGTAAAACCAGCTGAACGCGTCGCTACCCAGCGACAACAACGTCAGCACCACCGGCACACCAAACGCGAGAAACCCGGCCCGGTTCCACGCCGGATACACGTCATCGCGGTACAACCCGGCCAGATCCAGTTGCTGTTTCTTGATCAGGAAATAGTCCACCACCATGATCCCGGCAATCGGCCCGAGCAGGCTCGAATAACCCAGCAACCAGTTGGAATACACGGTCTCGAGGCTCACATCGGAAACGATCAAACCGAGCTTTTTCAGCAGCTCATGTCCCATCAGCAACAGGCCGACCAACCCGGTCAGCAACACCGCTTTGGTGCGGTTGATCACCTTGGGCGCGATGTTCTGAAAATCATTGGTCGGCGAGACAATGTTCGCGGCGGTGTTGGTCGACAGCGTGGCGATGATGATCAGCGCCATGGCCACCGCGACCCACACCGGGCTCTGGATATGGCCGATCAAAGTCACCGGATCAGATACCGTCACGCCGACCAGTTTCACCGACGCTGCGGTCATGATCACGCCCAGCGAGGCGAACAAAAACATGGTCAGTGGCAGGCCGAAAATCTGCCCGAGGATTTGATCTTTCTGGCTCTTGGCGTAACGACTGAAGTCCGGAATGTTCAACGACAACGTCGCCCAGAAACCCACCATTGCCGTCAGCCCGGCGGCGAAGTAACTCACCACGCTGGCGCCTTCCGGACGCTTCGGCGGGATCGCCAGCAGTTCGGTCATCGAGACATTGGGCATCGCCCATACCAGCAAGCCGATGCCGACCGCCACCAGCAACGGCGCGGACAAGGTTTCCAGCCACTTGATCGACTCGGCGCCGCGAATCACCACCCACAGGTTCAGCGCCCAGAACACCATGAAGCCGATCACCTCCCCCGTTCCGCCAAGGGATTTCCAGCCGTCGAAAATCGAGCCAAGAAACAGGTGAATCGCCAAACCGCCAAACATCGTCTGAATGCCGAACCAGCCGCACGCCACCAGCGCGCGAATCAAACAGGGCACGTTGGAGCCGAGAATGCCGAACGACGAGCGCAGTAACACGGGAAACGGAATGCCGTATTTGGTGCCGGGAAAGGCGTTCAGCGTCAGCGGAATCAACACGATGATATTGGCGAACAGAATCGCCAGCAGCGCTTCGCCCACACTCAAGCCGAAGTACGCCGTCAGCACACCGCCAAGGGTGTAGGTCGGCACGCAGATCGACATGCCGACCCACAGCGCGGTGATGTGCCATTTGTTCCAGGTTCGTTCGCGCACCTTGGTCGGTGCCATATCGTGGTTGTAACGGGGACTGTCGAGGACGTCGCTGCCGGCTTCGAGTTCGAACAAGCCGTCGCGTTCGGTCACTTGCGATCTGTTCTGTTGCATGGCCGCTCCACTGTTCTTCTGATTATTTTTTTGCTCATCAGGCGGCTTGCACACAAGGCGCGAGCCGGACGATGGCCGGAGGAACTGACAACTTTCGTGCACCGGCCATGGTGTCAGCGGCGGCATCAATAAACGTGCCGGGTGAACCGCTTGGCGCTAGGGCCGTGCTTCAAACGTATTGCAACTTTCTGATATTTATCAGTTTTAATTATTCACCTGATGAGTTCGCGGAAACCTGTCTGGGTGCTCAGGCTAAACACTTGGCAAGTTGTCCGAACAGACAGGACTCAAACTGGTGCACTGCATTTATTTTCATTGAGAACGTGCAACCGCAGCTCAACTTCAAGCGGCTGATTTCACATAGGAAATCTTGCTCATATTTCCATCCTGTCAAGTGCGTCAAAATGGTGAGCCGCCTCACCATTTTGGTGATTTGTACTTTTTATCGTTATTTTTCATATAGTTAAAACAGACATAAGCTTATAAAAAATATTCTTGCTCTATTGCAAATTCACGACTAGTTTCTATTCCTGACAGCGCTGACAGGAATACACCCTGCACTGCTGTACATCAATAAAACATTTAGAACCGGCACAAGTCGGTCATGCCTGCGAGGAACTCGGAATGTCTCTGTTGATCCGTGGCGCCACCGTTGTTACCCATGATGAAAGTTATCGCGCCGACGTCTATTGCGCCGACGGCGTGATCAAAGCCATCGGTGAAAACCTTGATGTTCCCGCCGGCGCCGAAGTGCTCGACGGCAGCGGCCAATACCTGATGCCCGGCGGCATCGATCCGCACACGCACATGCAACTGCCGTTTATGGGCACCGTGGCCAGCGAGGATTTCTACAGCGGCACGGCGGCCGGTCTGGCCGGTGGCACCACGTCGATCATCGACTTCGTCATTCCCAATCCGCAGCAATCATTGATGGAAGCGTTTCATCAGTGGCGCGGCTGGGCGGAAAAGTCCGCGTCCGACTATGGCTTCCACGTCGCGATCACTTGGTGGAGCGAGCAGGTGCGCGAAGAGATGGCCGAACTGGTCAGCCATCACGGCATCAACAGCTTCAAGCATTTCATGGCCTACAAGAACGCGATCATGGCTGCCGACGACACGCTGGTGGCGAGTTTCGAGCGTTGTCTGGAGCTCGGTGCGGTACCAACCGTGCACGCGGAAAACGGCGAACTGGTCTATCACCTGCAACGCAAGTTGATGGCCCAAGGCATCACCGGGCCGGAAGCGCATCCGCTGTCGCGGCCTTCGCAGGTTGAAGGGGAAGCGGCGAGCCGGGCGATTCGTATCGCTGAAACCATTGGCACGCCGTTGTATCTGGTGCACGTCTCGACCAAGGAAGCCCTCGACGAAATCACCTATGCGCGCAGCAAGGGCCAGCCGGTTTACGGCGAAGTACTGGCCGGGCATTTGCTGCTCGACGACAGCGTCTACCAACACCCGGACTGGCAGACTGCTGCGGGTTACGTGATGAGCCCGCCGTTCCGTCCGCGCGGTCATCAAGAGGCGCTGTGGCACGGGCTGCAGAACGGTAATCTGCACACCACTGCGACGGATCATTGCTGCTTCTGCGCGGAGCAAAAAGCTGCCGGGCGTGACGACTTCAGCAAGATCCCCAATGGCACGGCGGGTATCGAAGATCGCATGGCGGTGCTTTGGGATGAGGGCGTTAATTCCGGTCGTTTGTCGATGCAGGATTTCGTTGCGCTCACCTCAACCAATACTGCGAAAATCTTCAATCTCTATCCGCGTAAAGGTGCGATTCGCGTCGGTGCCGATGCCGACCTGGTGCTGTGGGATCCGCAAGGCACGCGCACCATTTCCGCCAAGACTCACCATCAGCAGGTGGACTTCAACATCTTCGAAGGCAAGACCGTGCGCGGCGTGCCGAGCCATACCGTCAGCCAGGGTCGTTTGGTCTGGGCCGATGGCGACCTGCGCGCCGAGCGCGGCGCCGGGCGGTACATCGAACGGCCGGCGTATCCGGCGGTGTTTGATTTGCTGAGTAAGCGGGCTGAGCAACATAAGCCAGTTGCTGTGAAACGCTGACATCGAGGCCTTCGGCCTTCGCGAGCAAGCCCGCTCCCACATTTGAAATGCATTCCCCTGTAGGAGCTGCCGAAGGCTGCGATCTTTTGATCTTGATCTTAAAAAACAAGATCAACAGATCGCAGCCTTCGGCAGCTCCTACACGGGATTTGGCCAATGCCCGATAGAGGCAGTTACCGTGAGGCACACAACCGTGATCGAGACCCTGAACCATCTCCCCCACCCGCACGAAAGCGCGGCCGCCCTCGCCGGGCATTTCACTGATCTGGCGCCGCCGCTCAACGCTCGGCAGGCGCATCTGGAAGCCTCGCGCTGCCTGTATTGCTACGACGCGCCGTGCGTGAATGCGTGCCCGAGCGAGATCGATATCCCCTCGTTCATCCGCAATATCCATCAAGACAACGTCCCCGGCGCCGCGCAGAAAATCCTCTCGGCAAACATCCTCGGCGGCAGTTGTGCACGCGTTTGCCCGACTGAAATCCTCTGCCAGCAAGCCTGCGTGCGCAACAACGCCCACGAATGCGCGCCGGTGCTGATCGGCCTGCTGCAACGCTACGCCGTCGACAACGCACACTTCACTGAACACCCATTCCAGCGCGCGGCAGTCACCGGTAAACGCATCGCCGTGGTGGGTGCCGGGCCGGCCGGTTTGTCCTGCGCGCATCGCAGCGCCATGCACGGTCATGACGTGGTGATTTTCGAAGCGCGGGAGAAGGCTGGCGGGCTCAACGAGTACGGGATCGCCAAGTACAAACTGGTCGACGATTACGCGCAAAAGGAGCTGGATTTCCTCCTGCAAATCGGCGGCATCGAAATCCGTCACGGGCAGAAACTCGGTGAGAATCTAACCCTCAGCGAGCTGCATCATCAGTTCGACGCGGTGTTCCTCGGCCTCGGTCTCAACGCCAGCAAGCAGCTCGGCCTGGCCCACGAAGATGCGCCGGGCCTGCTCGCCGCCACCGATTACATCCGCGAACTGCGTCAGGCCGATGACCTCACGCAACTGCCACTGGCCGAACGCTGCATCGTCCTCGGCGCCGGCAACACCGCGATCGACATGGCCGTGCAAATGGCTCGCCTCGGCGCTCGCGATGTCAATCTGGTGTATCGCCGTGGCGCGGCGGACATGGGCGCCACTGGCCATGAACAAGACATCGCCAAGGCCAATCAGGTGCGTCTGCTGACCTGGGCACAACCGGAAGAAGTGCTGCTCGACGATCAAGGCAACGTGCGCGGCATGCGTTTCGCTCGCACCGGTCTGGTCGAAGGACGCCTGCAAACCACCGGTGAAACCTTCGAACTGGCCGCCGACGCAATCTTCAAAGCCATCGGCCAGTCCTTCGACAGCAGCGCCCTCGCCGACCCGCTCGCCCGTGAACTCAAGCGCCAGGGTGAACGCATTCAGGTCGATGAAAACCTGCGCACCAGCATTCCCGGCGTGTATGCCGGCGGCGACTGCACCAGCCTCGATCAAGACCTCACCGTGCAAGCCGTGCAGCACGGCAAACTCGCCGCCGAGGCGATCAACGCTCAACTGATGCTCAACGTGGAGGCTGCGTAAATGGCCGATCTCTCGATAGTCTTCGCCGGCATCAAAGCACCGAACCCGTTCTGGCTGGCCTCCGCGCCACCGACCGACAAAGCCTACAACGTGGTGCGCGCGTTTGAAGCAGGCTGGGGCGGCGTGGTCTGGAAAACCCTTGGCGAGGATCCGGCGGCGGTCAACGTTTCGTCGCGTTACTCGGCGCATTACGGCAACAACCGCGAAGTGCTCGGCATCAATAACATCGAGCTGATCACCGACCGCTCGCTGGAAATCAACCTGCGGGAAATCACTCAGGTGAAGAAGGATTGGCCGGATCGCGCAATCATCGTTTCGCTGATGGTGCCGTGCGTTGAAGAGTCGTGGAAACACATTCTGCCGCTGGTTGAGGCCACGGGCGCTGACGGCATCGAACTGAATTTCGGTTGCCCGCACGGCATGCCAGAGCGCGGTATGGGCGCAGCGGTCGGTCAGGTGCCGGAGTACGTCGAGCAGGTGACGCGCTGGTGCAAGACTTATTGCTCACTGCCGGTGATCGTCAAGCTGACGCCGAACATTACCGACATTCGCGTCGCCGCTCGCGCCGCCCATCGCGGTGGCGCCGATGCGGTGTCGCTGATCAATACGATCAACTCGATCACCAGCGTCGATCTGGAGCACATGGTCGCCCTGCCCACCGTCGGCAGCAAAAGCACCCACGGCGGTTATTGCGGTTCGGCGGTGAAGCCGATCGCGCTGAACATGGTCGCGGAAATTGCCCGTGATCCTGAGACGCAGGGCTTGCCGATCTGCGGGATTGGCGGCATTGGCAGTTGGCGCGATGCCGCAGAATTCATGGCGCTGGGCAGCGGCGCGGTGCAAGTCTGCACGGCGGCGATGCTGCATGGTTTCCGCATTGTCGAGGAGATGAAGGACGGCTTGTCGCGGTGGATGGACAGTCAGGGTTACGCCAGCATTTCCGAGTTTTCCGGGCGCGCGGTGGGCAACACCACGGACTGGAAGTACCTCGATATCAACTATCAGGTGATCGCAAAGATTGATCAAGAAGCGTGCATTGGTTGCGGGCGTTGCCACATTGCCTGCGAGGACACTTCACATCAAGCGATTGGCAGTTTGCGCCAGGCGGACGGGACGCATAAATATGAAGTGATTGATGATGAGTGCGTGGGCTGCAATTTGTGCCAGATTACTTGTCCGGTGGCGGATTGCATCGAGATGGTGCCGATGGATTCAGGCAAGCCGTTTCTGGACTGGAATCATGATCCGCGCAATCCCTACCACGTTGCGGTTTGACTGATCGTTCCCACGCTCTGCGTGGGAATGCAGCCCGGGACGCTCTGCGTCCCATTGGAACGCGGAGCGTCCCTAGAGGCATTCCCACGCAGAGCGTGGGAATGATCATGTAGGAGCTGCCGAAGGCTGCGATCTTTTGACTTATGGTTCCAACCCAATCCCGCGCAATATCACACTCGTCACCGTCTGCACCGCCCGCTCAAACTGCATGTCCGACAACGGCTGGTGATCATTCAAAATATTCACCTGATGATCAAAGTCGGCATAGTGCTGCGTCGACGCCCAGATCATGTACAACAACCCCGACGGCTCCACCGGCAAAATCCGCTTGTCCTCGACCCACTGCCGAATCTTCGCTTCCTTCATTTTCGCCCAGTCATACAGGCTGACATCCAGCGCCTCGCCCAGCGTCGGCGCGCCGTGGATGATTTCATTGGCCCAGACCTTCGAGCCGTACGGCCGGCTACGCGAGTGGTTCATCTTGGCGCGGATATAACTGCTGAGCACCACGCGCGGATCGTCGAACATCTCGAAGCACAGCGCGTCCTGCTTCCACACTTCCAGCAGATCAAACAGCACCGCGCTGTACAGCTCGCTCTTGGTGCTGAAGTAATAATGCAGATTGGAACGCGGCAGTTGCACTTCGGCGGCGATGTCGGCCATCGCGGTGCTGCCGAAACCTTTTTCGGCGAAGACTTTTTCCGCCGCCAGCAGGATTTTCTCGACGTTATTGCGGCGAATTTCGATCTTGTGATTGCCCATGTGGGCTCCCTGACAACAGCGTTGTTGAAGACTAGCATCCGCTCAGGCACGCGGGCGACAGATGAAAACGAAACTTCGTACAGACGCGCCCGGACGCGGTTGAGTAAACTGGCCGTTCTTCGATTCTGCCTCAGAGGTATCCGCGATGCTGTTCAAGAATGTCCTGACCACCACTGCCCTGCTCGCCTCGCTGTTCGCTGCGTCTTCGGTATTTGCCCACGCCCATTTGAAAAGCCAGACCCCGGCCGCTGACAGCACCGTCGCTGCCCCTGCCGATCTGCGCCTGACCTTTTCCGAAGGTGTCGAAGCCACGTTCACCAAAGTCACCGTGACCAAGGACGGCGCACCGGTTGCGGTCAAACCGCTGACCACCGAAGGCGACAAGAAAACCCTGATCATCACCCCGGCGGAGCCGCTGACCGCCGGTGAATACAAAGTCGAATGGCACGCAGTGTCGGTCGACACGCACAAAAGCGAAGGCGCCTATCAGTTCAAGGTTGGCCAGTAATTCATGAGCGAGGCGCTGGTGCTGTGCCGCTTTCTGCATTTCACCGTGGTGTTGATGCTGTTCGGCGCCTGGCTATTCAGGCCGTTGCTGCTCAAGGGTGAAGCGCTGGAACTGGATCGGCACCTGACGCGACTCGCCCGTTGGCTGGCCGCGGTTGCGCTGGTCAGCGGGATTGCCTGGGCGTTGCTGATTACCGCGAGCATGGCCGGTTCGGCTGCGGCGGCGTTTGATCCAGACACGATTGCGCTGGTGTTGGGCAATACGTTTTTTGGTCAGGTGTGGCGCTGGCACCTGCTGATCAACGCGGTGCTGCTGGCGTTGCTGTTCACTCCGTGGCGTTCAAGCATGCCGTTGCGCCTGGGTTTGAGCGGGTTGTTGCTGGCGACGCTGGCACCGGTCGGGCACGGCGCGATGCTTGATGGCTTGAGCGGGCAGCTGCTGATTCTCAATCAGATCGTTCATCTGACCTGTGTGGCCGCGTGGCTGGGTGGGTTGTTGCTGCTGGTGATGATCCTGCGTCAGCCGAGCGAGCTTCGTGGTGTTTTGCAGCGTTTCAGCGGGGTTGGTTATTGGCTGGTGGCGGGGTTGCTGATCACCGGGTTGATCAACGTCCGTGTGCTGACCGGCCAGTGGTGGCCGACGCCATTGTTCAGCGGGTTTGCGCTGATTCTGTTGATCAAGGCGATGATTGTGCTGGGCATGCTCGGGTTGGCGTTGTTCAACCGCTTGCGCATGGAAGATTGCGAACAGCGGATCGGCACGCTCAAACGCAGTGTGATGCTTGAATGGCTGCTCGGCATTGGCGCGGTCGCCGCCGTCTCGCTACTCGGCACCCTGCCCCCGATGATCACGGCTTGAAAAGAAAAAGATCGCAGCCTTCGGCAGCTCCTACAGATTATCCATGTAGGAGCTGCCGAAGGCTGCGATCTTTTGATCTTAATGGGGTTGGGTGTTGCCGGCAGCGGTATCGATGCTAACCACCACCGACATCCCCGGCCTTAGCCGTTCCTCTTCCTGCTGATCCGGATCAATCGTGATCCGCACCGGCACCCGCTGGGCAATCTTCACAAAATTACCCGTCGCATTGTCCGCTTGCAGCAAGGCGAATTCAGACCCCGTGCCCGGCGAAATATGCTGCACATGCCCGGTGAATTTACGGTGGTTCAGCGCATCGACGGTGAAACGCACCGGTTGCCCGACCCGCACGTTGTCCATCTGGGTTTCCTTCATGTTGGCGATCACCCATTTCTGGTTCGGCACCAACGCCATCAACTGCGCCCCGGAGTTGACGTAAGCGCCGAGACGCACGCCAATCTGCCCCAACTGCCCGTCACGCGGCGCGACGATGCGCGTGTTCGACAAATCGATCCGCGCCAGTTGCACCGCCGCTTCCGCGCTGGCCACCGACGCCTCCAGCGAACCACGATTGACGATCACCGTCTGCAAATCCTGACGGGCGATTTCCACGTTGGCCTTGGCCTGCGCCACCGCAGCAATGCTTTGCGCATTGGCTGCGAGCGCCACGTCCATTTCACGTTTCGACACTGAGCCGTCGCTCACCAGTTCCTTATTACGCCGCAGATCCGCCTCGCTTTTGCGCAACTGCGCTTCGCTGTCGGCCTGCACGGCTTGGCGCAACTTGATCGTCGCCTCGGCGCTGTTGCGTTGCTGCACGACGTTGGCCAGCGCGGCTTTCTGCACCGCCAGTTGCGCCAGCGATTGATCGAGACGCTGCTGATAGATGCGATCATCCAGACGCACCAGCAAATCACCGGCCTTCACATACTGAAAATCCTGCACCGGCACTTCATAGACGTAACCGGCGAGTTGCGGGCCGATGATCGTCACCTGCCCGCGAATCAGCGCATTTTCAGTGGTCTCGACCGCGCTGCTGAACGGCGGCAATTGCCAGGCATACAACACGATCAACACGCCGACGATGGCGATCGCGGCAAAGCCCAGCGACGAAATAATCCGCACCCGCAACGAACGTGGCTCAGTATTTGGCGATGACGGCGGCGCCACGCCTTCGGGCGTGGCGGCAATGGCGTTAGTGGTTGTGGTGGTCGGTTCGGTCATGAAGAAATGGCACCGCTCGAAGGTGTGGATGGCGCAGGGGCGACGGCTTTGGTGGTGCTCATCAGCCACAGCGCACGAATGGACAGCCAGATCATGGTCAGCACCGCAATCACGGCGATCAGCATGAACACGTCGTTGTAGGCCAGCACGTTGGCCTCTCGGGTCGCGGCGTTGGCCAGGCTACGAATGCCCGCAAGGTTGCGCAGGCTCGGGTCGGCCAATAGCGAGCCATACGCCGAGCCGCCACTCTGCACGCGCGCGGCCACCAAAGGGTCAGACAGCGTCAGGTGCTCAACGATGTGACTGGAATGAAATTTTTCCCGGACGATCTGAAAGGTGCCCAGAAGCGCCGCGCCGATTAAACCGCCGAGGTTATTACAGATCCCGAACAGCACGGAAAAACTCACCAGGTTGCGCGGATTGGTCAACACGTTGCGCGTGCCGAGCACCATGGTCGGCCCGAGGAAAAACGTGCTGCCGAAGGCCAACAGGAACTGGCTGAAATAGAGGTTTTCCGGGCGGGTCAGGTTGTTGGAAGAACTGTCCATCACCGCTCCGGTGGCCATCAGACCCAGCGAGATGATCAGCGGCATCAGCAGGTGTTTGGGGTCGATCGTCAGTGCGCTGGTCAACAACCCCGCGACGCTGCCGATCAGCATTACCACGTACAGGCTGTGCAATTGCTCATAGCCCATGTTCAGGTTCTGCATGAAACCCACCGCACCGGTGGACTGCTCAGAGGTGACCATACGAATCAGGGTCACCGCCAGCGCGAGACGAATCATCGTCCCGCTGCCGAGCCAACGGGTCATCAGCATCGGGTTGCTGCGGTTATGTTCGATGGCCAGACCGGTGATGATCAGCGCAATCGACGACGCGAGGGCGACGCCGATCCAGTCGGCCTCCAGCCACCAATCGATCCGCCCCAACGACAACACCGCGCACAACAATGCGACGCCACTGGCGAGAATGGCGAAGGTCAGGAAGTCGAGTTTTTCGAAGGTTTTGAAGCGGTCGCCGGGCGGCAACTTGAGCATCAATACGCAGCCCAACGACAGCAGCGCCATGCCCAATTCGAACAGGTACAAGCCGCGCCATTCGGCGATTTGCAGCAAGTCTTCGGAGAATAATCGCGCCAGCGGCAAGGCTAACTGCGACGTGCCGAGGCCGAGCACCAACGCCTTCATTCGCCACTTCGCCGGGAACGCCTGCACCATGTAATACAGGCCCAGCGAGCTCAACGCAGCGCCGACCATGCCGTGCGCCGCCCGCACCGCGACTGCGGAATTGAGGTCGTTGACGAACAAGTGGCCGAAGGTCACCAGCGCATACAACACGAGGAATACTTCGGTGAACGCACGCAAACCGAACTGCTGGCGAAACTTCACCAGCAACAGGTTCATCGACACGTTGGTCATTACATACGCTGCCGGCAGCCAGGCCATCTCCGCCGTGGTCGCGCCGAGGGCGCCTTGCAGATAAGGCAGGTTGGCGACCACCAGCGAGTTGCCCAAACCACCGGTCAGCGCCACCAGCAAACCGACCAGCGCATAGGCCAGGCGCTTGGGGTTGGAGTGCAGCGGCGTCGAAGGGGAACCGGGCAGACTGGGCTTCTCGTGCGGCTGCCAGTGGCGCGGGGCGTATTGATCCATTAAAAAGCCTTGTGCTGAAGGTGGATGAAGTTTGCCGCAAATTCACCGGCAACACACATCTCATGGTCAACACAGATCCCTGTAGGAGCTGTCGAGTGAAACGAGGCTGCGATCTTTTGATTCTGATTTTTAAAAAGCCAGAGCAAAAGATCGCAGCGTGCCGCAGCTCCTACAAGTGATCAGAGTGCTGCCGGGAGTCATCGTATAACTTGCTGTTGACATTCCCGCAAAACATAGGAAATATCCGCAACCATGTTGTACGACGACGTATGACAAATAATAAAAACAACAATGAAACAGGGAGCGTCACAGTGAGCACACTCGTCCGCAATTCCGCCCGCCCTTCCCGCTTTTCCGTTATTCGCCCGCGATCTACTCTAAGCCTGATCGGTTGCAGCAGCCTCGCCTTCGCCATGCCCATGAGCGCCGACGCTGAAGGCTTTCTGGAAGACAGCAAAGCCACGCTGAACCTGCGTAACGCCTACTTCAACCGCAATTTCGTCAACCCGGCCAACCCACAAGGCAAGGCTGAAGAGTGGACGCAAAGCTTCATCCTCGACGCCAAATCCGGTTTCACCCAAGGCACCGTCGGTTTCGGCCTCGACGTGCTCGGGTTGTACTCTCAGAAGCTTGATGGCGGCAAAGGCACCGGCGGCACGCAGCTGTTGCCGATCCACGATGACGGGCGTCCGGCGGACAACTTTGGCCGGCTCGGCGTGGCGATGAAAGCCAAGGTGTCGAAGACCGAATTGAAGGTCGGGGAATGGATGCCGGTCCTGCCGATCCTGCGCTCCGACGATGGCCGCTCCCTGCCGCAAACCTTTCGTGGCGGGCAGATCACGTCCACCGAGATCAACGGCCTGACCGTCTACGGCGGCCAGTTCCGCGGCAACAGCCCACGCAACGACGCAAGCATGGAAGACATGTCGATGAACGGCCGGGGCGCTTTCACCTCCGATCGTTTCAACTTCGGCGGTGGCGAATACAGCTTCAATGACAAGCGAACCCTGGTCGGCGTGTGGTACGCCGAACTCAGCGACATCTACCAGCAACAGTACTTCAACCTCAGCCACAGCCAGCCCGTGGGCGACTGGACGCTCGGCGCCAACCTCGGCTTCTTCACGGGCAAGGAAGACGGCAAGGCCCAGGCGGGCGAACTCGACAACAAGACCGCGTTCGCCATGCTCTCGGCAAGATACGGCGGCAGCACCTTTTATGTCGGCCTGCAGAAACTCGGCGGCGACGATGCGTGGATGCGGGTCAACGGCACCAGCGGCGGCACCCTGGCCAACGACAGTTACAACGCCAGTTACGACAATGCCAAGGAGCGCTCGTGGCAGTTGCGCCATGACTACAACTTTGTCGTTCTGGGCATCCCCGGCCTGACCATGATGAACCGCTATATCAGCGGCGATAACGTCCACACCGGCTTGATCACTGACGGCAAGGAATGGGGCCGCGAGTCGGAACTGGCCTACACCGTACAGAGCGGCCCGCTGAAAAACCTCAACGTGAGATGGCGCAACGCGACCATTCGCAGGGACTTCAGCACCAATGAGTTCGATGAGAACCGGGTGTTTATCAGTTATCCGATTTCGTTGTTGTAATTCCCGAGCCACCGCAAATCCCCTGTGGGGGGAATGCATTGCAGAGCAGCCATTGGGCGATCGAAATGCCAATTGGCCCATCCGTCATATACACCAAAAGTCGCGTTGACAAGATCCGGAAACCCTACCGATACTCCAACGCAGTCATACGACAACCTACAACAAACCAATAACAATTTGTAAGGGAATGCCATGACGTCTACCACCCCTTCCCGCGCCCCGTTCAACCGGCTGCTGCTGACTGGTGCTGCCGGTGGCCTGGGCAAAGTCCTGCGCGAACGCTTGCGCCCCTACGCCAACGTGCTGCGACTGTCCGACATCGCCGCGCTCACGCCCGCTGTCGATGATCGCGAAGAAATCGTGCTCTGCGATCTCGCCGACAAACAGGCCGTGCATCAACTGGTCGAAGGCGTCGACGCGATCCTGCATTTCGGCGGTGTGTCCGTGGAGCGGCCGTTTGAGGAAATCCTCGGCGCCAACATTTGCGGGGTCTTTCACATTTACGAAGCGGCGCGCCGGCATGGCGTCAAACGAGTGATTTTCGCCAGTTCCAATCACGTCATCGGTTTCTATAAACAGGACGAGCAACTCGACGCCAGCTCTGCGCGCCGCCCTGATGGCTACTACGGTTTGTCCAAGTCCTACGGCGAAGACATGGCCAGTTTCTACTTCGACCGCTATGGCATCGAGACCGTCAGCATCCGCATCGGCTCCTCGTTCCCCGAGCCGCAAAACCGTCGAATGATGCACACCTGGCTGAGCTTCGACGACCTCACGCAACTGCTCGAGCACTCGCTGTACACGGCCAATGTCGGTCACACCGTGGTCTACGGCATGTCCGATAACAAAGACGTCTGGTGGGACAACCGATTCGCCAGCCACCTCGGTTTCGAAGCCCGGGACAGCTCCGAAGTATTCCGCGAGAAAGTCGAGGCGCAACCGATGCCGGCCGCCGATGACCCGGCGCGGATTTATCAGGGTGGCGCCTTCGTCGCGGCGGGCCCCTTCGGCGACTGACCGACTCACTTGATCCCCCCCAATAAAAACCAAGGGAATGAGTATGCAAGCCGAATTGATCGTCGACGCCCGCAACGCCGTGGGCGAAAGCCCGGTCTGGGTGGCGCAGGAAAATGCGCTGTACTGGGTCGATATCCCCAACGGCGCGCTGCAACGCTGGAGCGCCGATACCGGCCAGGTGCGTGCCTGGAAAGCCCCGGAAATGCTCGCCTGCATCGCGCGGCACCAGCGTGGCGGCTGGATCGCTGGCATGGAGAGCGGCTTCTTTCATTTGCATCCGCACACCGACGGCAGCCTCGACGCCGAGCGGCTCGCCAGCGTTGAACACGCACGCCCGGACATGCGCCTCAACGATGGTCGCTGCGACCGTCAGGGGCGTTTCTGGGCGGGCAGCATGGTGTTGAACATGGGCCTGAATGCGCCCGAAGGACGGCTCTATCGCTACGGTGCCGGCGCAACCGGGACGATCGAAGCGCAACTTGATGGCTTCATCGTCCCCAATGGCCTCGGCTTCAGTCCCGACGGCAAAACTCTGTACTTGTCCGACTCACACCCGAATGTGCAGTTGATCTGGGCTTTCGACTACGACACCGACAGCGGCACGCCATCGAATCGCCGTGTTTTCGTCGACATGAACAACCACTGCGGGCGCCCCGACGGCGCGGCAGTGGACGCCGATGGCTGCTACTGGATCTGCGCCAACGACGCCGGTCTCGTGCATCGCTTCACACCCGACGGGCGCCTCGATTACTCACTGCCTGTACCGGTGAAGAAACCGACCATGTGTGCGTTCGGCGGCAGCCAGATGGACACCTTGTTCGTCGCCTCGATCCGCCCCGGTGACGACCACGATCCGCAATCTCTGGCCGGCGGCGTGTTCGCCCTGAACCCCGGCGTCAAAGGCCTGCCGGAACCACTGTTCAACGATTTGCTGTAACCCGCCTCTGCTGCACCGCTGTGCCTTGAACACAAAAATAACAAGACTGGAGACACCCCTCATGGACTTCAAACGCACGTTGCTCGTCGCTGCACTCCCTTTCGCGTTCACCCTCAGCAGCGCCGTTCAGGCACTGGAAATCAAATTCGCCGACATCCATCCGGCCGGCTATCCGACGGTGGTGGCTGAAGAGCAACTGGGCAAAACACTGGTCGCCGACAGCGACGGCAAACTGACTTTCAAGATGTTTGCCGGCGGCGTGCTGGGCTCGGAAAAAGAAGTGGTCGAACAGGCGCAAGTCGGCGCGATTCAAATGGCTCGCGTCAGCCTCGGCATCGTCGGCCCGGTGGTACCTGACGTGAACGTGTTCAACATGCCTTTCGTGTTTCGCGACCAAGCGCACATGCGTAAAGTCATCGACGGCGAAATCGGCGATGAAATCCTCGACAAGATCACCCAGTCGGAATTCAACCTCGTAGCCCTCGCCTGGATGGACGGCGGCACACGGAATATCTACACCAAGAAACCGGTGCGCACACTCGAAGATCTCAAAGGCATGAAGATCCGCGTGCAAGGCAACCCGATGTTCATCGAAACCATCAACGCAATGGGCGGCAACGGCATCGCCATGGACACCGGCGAAATCTTCAGCGCCCTGCAGACCGGAGTGATCGACGGCGCGGAAAACAACCCGCCTACCCTGCTCGAACATAATCACTACCAGAACGCGAAGTTCTACAGCCTGACCGGACACCTGATCCTGCCAGAGCCCATCGTGATGTCGAAAATCACTTGGGAAAAACTCACCGCCGATCAGCAGACCCTGGTGAAAAAAGCCGCGAAAGCCGCTCAAGCACAAGAGCGCACTTTGTGGGATGCCAAGTCGGCCAGCAGCGAAGAAAAACTCAAAGCGGCCGGCGTCGAGTTCATCACCGTCGACAAGAAACCGTTCTATGAGGCCACCGCATCGATACGCGAGAAGTACGGCGCACCTTACGTCGATCTGATCAAACGCATCGAAGCCGTGCAGTAACCCTCCCAGCCCTCAACGAAAGGCCCGGCAACGCTGACCTCGCCGAAGGTCGGCGGCTGCCCGGTTACGGTGGAACCCGATGAAGAATTTGCTGCTGCGCATCAACGACCGGATCTACATGACCTGCATCTGGGTCGCCGGTCTCTCGGTGCTGACCATTTCCCTGATCATCCCTTGGGGCGTCTTCGCCCGTTACGTCCTCGGCACTGGCTCCAGCTGGCCGGAACCCACCGCCATTCTGCTGATGATGGTCTTCACCTTCATCGGCGCCGCCGCCAGTTATCGCGCCGGCGCACACATGGCCGTCGCGATGATTACCGATCGCCTGGCGCCCGACATGCGCAGAACCATGAGCATTGTCTCGCAGGTATTGATGGCGACCATTTGCCTGTTCATGACCATCTGGGGCAGCAAACTCTGCCTGTCGACCTGGAACCAGTTCATGAGCGCCCTGCCCACTCTGCGGGTGGGCATTACCTACATGCCGATCCCGGTCGGCGGCGCGTTGACGCTGATTTTTGTGCTGGAAAAACTCTTTCTCGGCGACCAGAGCAATCGCCGCGTGGTGCGCTTTGACCTGGTTGAAGAAAACGAAGGGGCTGCCTGATGGACGCATTGATTCTGCTGGGCAGTTTTATCGCCTTGATCCTGATCGGCATGCCGGTCGCTTACGCCCTCGGGCTGTCGGCGTTGATCGGCGCGTGGTGGATCGACATTCCGTTTCAGGCGCTGATGATTCAGGTCGCTGGCGGCGTGAACAAATTTTCCCTGCTGGCGATTCCGTTCTTCGTGCTCGCCGGGGCGATCATGGCCGAGGGCGGCATGTCGCGCAGGCTGGTGGCGTTCGCCGGGGTGCTGGTGGGGTTCGTCCGTGGCGGTCTGTCGCTGGTCAACATCATGGCCTCGACATTCTTCGGCGCGATCTCCGGCTCGTCAGTGGCGGACACCGCGTCGGTGGGCTCGGTACTGATTCCGGAAATGGAGCGCAAAGGCTATCCGCGTGATTTCTCCACAGCGGTGACGGTCAGCGGTTCGGTGCAAGCCTTGCTGACACCCCCGAGCCACAATTCGGTGCTTTATTCATTGGCGGCCGGCGGCACGGTGTCCATCGCTTCGCTGTTCATGGCCGGCGTGGTGCCGGGCCTGTTGATGAGCGCGTGCCTGATGGTGCTGTGCCTGATTTTCGCGCGTAAACGCAACTACCCGAAAGGCGAAGTCATTCCGCTGCGCCAGGCGCTGAAAATCTGCGGTGAAGCGCTGTGGGGCCTGATGGCGATGGTGATCATTCTCGGCGGGATTCTATCCGGGATTTTCACCGCAACCGAATCAGCGGCCATCGCTGTGCTCTGGTCATTTTTCGTGACCATGTTCATCTACCGCGACTACAAATGGAGTGAGTTGCCGAAGCTGATGCACCGCACAGTGCGGACGATTTCGATCGTGATGATCCTGATCGGTTTCGCGGCGAGCTTCGGCTACATCATGACCCTGATGCAGATCCCGGCGAAGATCACCACGATGTTCCTGACCCTGTCAGACAACCGCTACGTGATCCTGATGTGCATCAACGTCATGCTGCTGTTGCTCGGCACCGTGATGGACATGGCCCCGCTGATTCTGATCCTCACACCGATTCTGATGCCGGTGATTCTCGGCATTGGCGTAGACCCGGTGCAGTTCGGCATGATCATGCTGGTGAACCTGGGGATCGGATTGATAACACCGCCGGTAGGTGCGGTGCTGTTTGTCGGGTCGGCGGTGGGCAAGGTCAGTATCGAAAGCACGGTAAAAGCGTTGCTGCCGTTCTACGCGGTGCTGTTTCTGGTGTTGATGCTGGTCACCTACATTCCCGCCATTTCCCTGTGGCTACCGCACTTGGTGTTGTAACAACCTGAAAGATCGCAGCCTTCGGCAGCTCCTACAGAAATCGCATTCCATGTAGGAGCTGTCGAGTGAAACGAGGCTGCGATCTTTGGATCTTCAAATACTCAAGCACGCAACAACATATATCCCGCCACCACCAGACACACACTGGCAAACCCCACCTGCAATGCCCGCGCCGGCACTCGCGCGCAGAGCTTGCGGCCAATGATCATGCCGATGACGCTGGCGATAATGAACGCAACGCCCTGCCCGTCAATCCGCACCCCGGCGTGAAACGATCCGATCACCCCGATCGCCGAAATCAGGCTGATCACCATCAACGACGTGGCAACAATCCCGCGCATCTGCACGTCGGTCAGTTGCTTGAACGCCGGCACAATCAAAAACCCGCCGCCAACGCCAAGCAACCCTGACACCACGCCCGTAACCGCACCCAACGCCGCAAGGGTTGCGGTGCATTTCGCGGTCCAGTCGAAGCGCCCGGTTTCTTCATCGAGCATGCAGTTCTTCTGCCCCCAACTGCCATGCCCGTGATCGCTCGGCCCTTCTTCCTGACGCTCGCGCCTCAGCATGCGCCAAGCGACCATGACCATCAGCAGGCTAAAGAGGATCATCAGAATCTTCTCCGGCAATTGATGCGCGAAGTAGATCCCCAGCGGCGAAAACACTGCGCCGAGCGCCGCAATCAACAGTGCCGCACGATAACGCACCAGCCCATGGCGCAATCCATCGATAGCTCCAACCGCCGCCGCACTGCCCACCGCGAACAACGCGACCGGCGCCGCTTGCGTCATCGTCCAGCCGAGCCCGAGCACCAGCGCCGGCACCGCCAGAATGCCGCCGCCCGCACCGGTCAAACCGAGCACCAACCCCATCACCACGCCAAACAGACTTGCCAGCAACATAGGGTTATCTCAGTCGACCTTGGACAGACTAGTCAGCCATTCGCGGCCCTTGAGCATGCCGTTCCAGTAGAACCACGGCAGCAACGTCGCCTTGAGCAACCACGCAGAGCGACGCGCCACGGTCGGATCCAGCGGAAACGTCGGCAGCAACTTACCGGCATAGCCAAACTCGGCGAGGATCACCTTGCCCTTCTCCACCGTCAGCGGGCACGAACCGTAGCCGTCGTACTTCAACGGCAGCGGTTGTTGCTTGCGCTGAGCCAGCAGATTTTGCGCAACAACCACGACTTGCTTGCGCACTGCTGCTGCGGTCTTCGCGTTGCTGGTGCCGCAGATATCGCCGAGTGCAAACACCTCGTGATAACGCGGATGCTGCAGGCTGTGTTGATTGACTTCGCACCAGCCGGCGGCGTCGGCCAACGGACTGTTCGCGATGAAATCCGGCGAGACCTGCGGCGGCACGACGTGCAGCAGATCGAAGGTTTTCGCCTCGCGAGTGACGTTGCCGTCAGCGTCCTTGATCTCGAACCATGCGGTTTTCGCCGGGCCCTCAACCTTGACCAGATTCGAGTTGAAGGCCAGTTGTGCGTTGTATTTTTCGATGTACTTCATCAGTGGCGGCACGAACGTCGCCACCCCGAACAACGCGGCGCCGGCGAGATTGAATTCGACATTGATGTTGTTCAGCACGCCGCTTTTAAGCCAGTGATCGCAGGACAGATACAGCGCCTTTTGCGGCGCGCCGGCGCATTTGATCGGCATCGCCGGTTGCGTGAACAGCGCTTTGCCGCCGCGCAGTTTTTGCACCTGATCCCAGGTGTATTGCGCGTGCTGATAGCTGTAATTGGAAGTGACGCCGTGCTGACCGAGGCTTTCCTGCAAGCCTTCGATTTTCTCCCAGGCCAGGCGCAGGCCGGGGCAGACGATCAGGTTTTGATAGCTGACCGTGCGCTGATCGTTGAGGGTGAGTTGGCGCTTGTCGGGATCGATGCCGGTGACGGCGGCTTGCAGCCAGTTGACCTGACGCGGCATCACCTTGGCCATGGGTCTGGCGGTGTCTTTTGCGTCGTAAGCACCGCCGCCGACCAGCGTCCACGCCGGCTGGTAATAGTGCTGCGAACTCGGCTCGATCACGGTGATTTTCAGGTCAGGATCACGCTTGAGCAGACTGGCGACGAAGCCGATGCCCGCCGTGCCGCCGCCGATAACCACGATGTCTGCACTGATGGATGGGCCCCAGTGTTGATCGTTCATTGCTTGTTCCTTTTGCTGCACGCAAGGATTTCGTCAGCCATCACACAGATCCATTGTAGGAGTGAGCCTGCTCGCGATCGCGGTGGGTCAGCCAACATGTTTATCGACTGATACACCGCTATCGCGAGCAGGCTCACTCCTACAGGGGATTGGTGTGATGGCTGGCATTTATGGGTGTTCCCAGCTTTTTAGGACGGCCCCGCAATAAAGCCCCGACAGGGTCTTCATCACCTGAATCACTTCCGGGCTGGCGAGCCCATAAAAAATGTATTTGCCTTCACGGCGAGTGGCGACCATGCCTTCGTCGCGCAAAATGCCCAATTGCTGGGACAGCGTCGGCTGGCGTACGCCGGTCATGGTTTCCAGCTCGCCAACGTTGCGTTCGCCCTGGGTCAATTGACAGAGGATCAACAACCGATCTTCATTGGCCAACGCCTTGAGCAGCGCACAGGCCTTGGTGGCCGAGGCGCGTAATTGGGCGACTTCACATTCGGTCAGACTGGATTGCATTTGCACGATGCCTTCAACGTCACTTAAGCTGCGAACATTATGTTTTTACATAAAGTGTTGCAACCCCGAATGACTTTTCGCCCACTCGTACAGGTTTGTGTCCATGCCCGCGCTGATTGAAGCTTTCCTCCACCCCGCCTCCTCGACCTACAGTTATGTGGTCTATGAAGCCGACGGCGGGTACTGCGCAATCGTCGATCCGGTGCTCGACTACGACGGAGCCGCCGGCCGCACCTGCACCGCACAAGCCGACAAAATCATTGCCTTCGTCCGCCAACACAATCTGCAAGTGCAGTGGCTGCTGGAAACTCACGCCCACGCCGATCACCTGTCCGCCGCGCCCTACCTGCGCCGCGAACTGGGCGGCAAGATCGCCATCGGCGAGTCGATCAGCAAAGTGCAGAACGTGTTCAAGGCGCTGTTCAATCTGGAGCCGGAATTCTGCGTCGACGGCTCTCAGTTCGATCACCTGTTCGCGCCGAACGAGTCATTCAGCATTGGCAATCTCAAAGCTACGGCGCTGCATGTTCCCGGCCACACACCGGCGGACATGGCTTACCTGATTGATGGCGAGCAGATTCTGGTCGGCGACACGCTGTTCATGCCGGATGTGGGCACGGCGCGCTGCGACTTCCCCGGCGGCAACGCCAATCAACTGTTCAACTCGATCCACACACTGCTGGCCTTCCCGGCGAGCGTGAAGCTTTACGTCTGCCACGACTACCCGCCCGAGGGTCGCGAGTCGCAGTGCCAGACCACGGTGGGCGAGCAGCGCAAAAGCAACATTCATGTGCATGACGGAGTTGATGAGGCGACGTTTGTCGAGATGCGCACGAAGCGTGATGCCGGACTGGGCATGCCGACGCTGTTGCTGCCGGCGATTCAGGTGAACGTGCGGGCGGGGAATTTGCCGGCGGCTGAGGACAATGGTGTGGTTTATCTGAAGATTCCGCTTAACAAGCTTTAACGTCAAAAGATCGCAGCCTGCGGCAGCTCCTACACGGAATTGATCGTTCCCAGGCGGCGTGTGGGCACGATCATGCATTTTTCCGTGTAGGAGCTGCCGCAGGCTGCGATCTTTTGATCTTCACGCCCCCAACGTCAACCCATTCGCCGGCAGCGGCAGCGCCGTCTTATACCGCACCTGCTTCAACGCAAAACTCGAGCGGATATTCGCCACCCCCGGCACCTTGGTCAGAAAGTCCATCATGAAGCGCTCCAACGACTGAATCGTCGGCACCAGCACCCGGATCAGATAATCCGGGTCGCCGGCCATCAAATAGCACTCCATCACTTCGGGGCGATCAGAAATCGCTTCTTCGAAATGCTGCAACGCCAACTCCACCTGTTTCTCCAGGCTGACGTGAATAAACACGTTCACGTGCAGCCCCAGCAGATCGGCGTCCAGCAGCGTCACCTGCTCGCGAATCAGGCCTAATTCTTCCATCGCTTTCACCCGATTGAAGCACGGCGTCGGCGACAGATTCACCGAGCGTGCAAGGTCGGCGTTGGTGATGCGCGCGTTCTCTTGAAGGCTGTTGAGAATGCCGATGTCAGTACGATCCAGTTTGCGCATGAGACAAAACCACCTGTTTTTTATGTTTATGCAGAATTTCTATCTGCAAATCGTCTCCAGCGCAACGAAACAGAGATAAATATTCTTCTTGGCCCGGCCTATGATTGTTGTAGGACAAGATTTCTTCTACCGAAGGATGACTGCCAGCTCACTACAAGAAATTCACAAGATCGAGCGTAGAAGCCATGACCCAAGCGTATGAACCGCTGCGTCTGCACGTCCCTGAACCCTCGGGCCGTCCAGGCTGCAAAACCGATTTTTCCTACCTGCATCTGACCGATGCCGGTACGGTGCGCAAACCTTCCATCGACGTCGAACCTGCCGACACCGCCGACCTGGCGCGTGGGCTGATTCGCGTGCTCGACGATCAAGGCAACGCCCTCGGCCCTTGGGCTGAAAACGTGCCGGTCGAGATCCTGCGCAAAGGCATGCGCGCCATGCTCAAGACGCGCATCTACGACAACCGCATGGTCGTCGCCCAGCGTCAGAAAAAGATGTCGTTCTATATGCAGAGCCTTGGCGAAGAAGCCATTGGCAGTGCTCAGGCGTTGGCGCTGAACATCGACGACATGTGCTTTCCGACCTATCGTCAGCAAAGCATTCTGATGGCCCGCGAAGTGCCACTGGTCGACCTGATCTGCCAACTGCTGTCCAACGAGCGCGATCCGCTCAAGGGCCGCCAGTTGCCGATCATGTATTCGGTTAAAGAGGCGGGGTTCTTTACCATTTCCGGCAACCTTGCGACCCAGTTCATTCAAGCGGTCGGCTGGGGCATGGCGTCGGCGATCAAGGGCGACACCAAAATCGCCTCGGCGTGGATCGGTGACGGCGCGACCGCCGAATCGGATTTCCACACCGCCCTCACCTTCGCTCACGTTTACCGCGCGCCGGTGATCCTCAACGTGGTCAACAACCAGTGGGCGATTTCGACCTTCCAGGCCATCGCCGGTGGTGAAGCCACTACTTTCGCCGGACGCGGCGTCGGTTGCGGCATCGCTTCTCTGCGCGTCGATGGCAACGACTTCTACGCGGTCTACGCCGCTTCTGCCTGGGCCGCCGAACGCGCCCGCCGCAACCTCGGCCCGACCATGATCGAATGGGTCACCTACCGCGCCGGCCCGCACTCGACCTCCGACGACCCATCGAAATACCGTCCTGCCGATGACTGGAGCCACTTCCCGCTCGGCGACCCGATTGCCCGCCTCAAACAGCACCTGATCAAGGTCGGCCACTGGTCGGACGAAGAGCACGCCGCCGTCAGCGCCGAGCTCGAAGCCGAAGTGATTGCCGCGCAGAAACAGGCCGAACATTACGGCACCCTCGCCGGCGGGCAGATTCCAAGCGCCGCGACCATGTTCGAAGACGTCTACAAAGAGATGCCGGAGCACTTGAAGCGCCAGCGTCAGCAGTTGGGG
>NZ_JBIVMX010000012.1:51302-115848 GCF_044753305.1 Pseudomonas sp. NPDC088429
AACCCGCCATGAGCACGACCACCATGACCATGATCCAGGCCCTGCGCTCGGCCATGGATGTGATGCTTGAGCGTGATGACAACGTGGTGGTGTTCGGTCAGGACGTCGGCTACTTCGGCGGCGTGTTCCGTTGCACCGAAGGCCTGCAAACCAAGTACGGCGCGTCGCGTGTATTCGACGCACCGATTTCTGAAAGCGGTATCGTCGGCGTGGCCGTGGGCATGGGCGCCTACGGTTTGCGCCCGGTCGCCGAGATTCAGTTCGCTGACTACGTTTACCCGGCTTCCGACCAGATCATTTCTGAAGCGGCGCGCCTGCGTTATCGCTCGGCTGGCGAGTTCACCGCACCGATGACCCTGCGCATGCCCTGCGGCGGCGGCATCTACGGCGGCCAGACGCACAGCCAGAGCATCGAGGCGATGTTCACTCAGGTCTGCGGCTTGCGCACCGTGATGCCATCCAACCCGTATGACGCCAAAGGCTTGCTGATCGCCTCCATCGAAAACGATGACCCGGTGATCTTCCTTGAGCCGAAACGCCTGTACAACGGCCCGTTCGACGGCCATCACGACCGCCCGGTAACGCCGTGGTCGAAACACCCGCAAGCGCAGGTTCCGGACGGTTACTACACCGTGCCGCTGGACGTTGCCGCCATCACTCGTCCGGGCAAGGACGTGACCGTGCTGACCTACGGCACCACCGTGTATGTCTCGCAAGTCGCTGCCGAAGAATCTGGTGTCGATGCCGAAGTCATCGACCTGCGCAGCCTGTGGCCGCTGGATCTGGAAACCATCGTCAAGTCGGTGAAGAAAACCGGCCGTTGCGTGGTGGTTCACGAAGCCACGCGCACCTGCGGTTTCGGCGCCGAACTGGTGTCGCTGGTGCAAGAGCATTGCTTTCATCACCTGGAAGCGCCGATCGAACGCGTCACCGGTTGGGACACCCCCTACCCGCACGCTCAGGATTGGGCTTATTTCCCAGGGCCGTCCCGAGTGGGCGCGGCGTTGAAACGGGTTATGGAGGTCTGAATGGGCACGCACGTTATCAAGATGCCGGACATCGGCGAAGGCATCGCAGAAGTAGAACTGTCGCAGTGGCACGTCAAGGTTGGCGATCTGGTCGTTGAAGATCAGTTGCTGGCGGACGTGATGACTGACAAGGCCATGGTCGATATTCCGTCGCCGGTACATGGCAAAGTGATTGCGCTTGGTGGTCAGCCGGGTGAAGTGATGGCGGTTGGCAGTGTGCTGATCAGCATCGAGGTTGAAGGTGCCGGCAATCTGAAAGAATCCGCCGCGCCTGCTGCCGTCAAAGAAACACCCGTTGCGCCGAAAGTTGAGGCCGTTGTTGAGAGCAAACCTGCTCCAGCCGCCCCGCGTCCGGCTGCGGTTTGCCAAGGCCCGATGGTTGCTCGCGAAGCAGACGAACGTCCTCTCGCCTCCCCGGCCGTGCGCAAACATGCGCTGGATCTGGGGATTCAATTGCGTCTGGTGCGCGGTTCCGGCCCGGCCGGTCGTGTGCTGCACGAAGACCTTGAAGCCTACTTGGCGCAAGGTCAGTCGAACGCCTCGGCGCCGGTTGCCGCTGCTTATGCCCAGCGTAATGACGAAGAACAGATTCAAGTGATCGGCATGCGCCGCAAGATTGCTCAGCGCATGCAGGACGCTACTCAGCGCGCCGCGCACTTCAGTTATGTTGAAGAAATCGACGTCACCGCGATTGAAGAACTTCGCGCGCATTTGAATGAAAAACATGGCGCCAGCCGTGGCAAGTTGACCTTGTTGCCATTCCTCGTCCGCGCCTTGGTCGTCGCCCTGCGCGACTTCCCGCAGATGAACGCCCTTTACGACGACGAAGCTCAGGTCATCACCCGCCTCGGCGCGGTGCATGTCGGCGTCGCCACGCAAAGCGATGTCGGCCTGATGGTGCCGGTGGTGCGTCACGCCGAAGCGCGCAGCCTGTGGGACAGCGCCACGGAAATCTCGCGTCTGGCCAATGCTGCGCGCAATGGCAAGGCCAGTCGCGATGAGTTGTCCGGTTCGACCATCACCCTCACCAGCCTCGGTGCGCTGGGCGGCATCGTCAGCACACCCGTGTTGAACCTGCCGGAAGTGGCCATCGTCGGCGTCAACAAAATCGTCGAACGGCCGATGGTCGTCAAAGGCCAGGTGGTGATCCGCAAGATGATGAACCTCTCCAGCTCCTTCGATCACCGCGTGGTCGATGGCATGGACGCGGCACTCTTCATCCAGGCCATTCGTGGCCTGATCGAACAACCTGCCACTTTGTTTGTGGAGTAAGGCGCGCATGCAATCTCTGAACACCACGCTGCTGATCATCGGCGGTGGCCCCGGCGGTTATGTAACCGCGATTCGCGCCGGGCAACTGGGCATTCCGACGATTCTGGTCGAAGGCCAATCGCTGGGCGGCACCTGCCTGAACATCGGCTGCATCCCGTCGAAAGCGTTGATTCATGTGGCTGAGCAGTTTCACCAGACCCGGCATCACAGTCAGCATTCGGCGCTGGGCATCAGCGTTTCGGCGCCGACGCTCGACATCAGCAAAAGTGTCGAGTGGAAGGACGGCATCGTTGATCGCCTGACCACTGGCGTTGCGGCGTTGCTGAAGAAGAACAAGGTTCAGGTCATCAATGGCTGGGCCAAAGTCATCGACGGCAAGACTGTTGAAGTCGGCGACACGCGCATTCAGTGCGAGCACCTGGTGCTGGCCACCGGTTCGACCAGCGTCAATCTGCCGATCCTGCCGATTGGCGGGCCAATCATTTCCTCCACCGAAGCGCTGGCGCCGACATCCGTGCCGAAACGTCTGGTCGTTGTGGGTGGGGGTTACATCGGTCTGGAGTTGGGCATCGCTTATCGCAAACTCGGCGCCGACGTCAGTGTGGTCGAGGCGCAGGATCGCATCCTGCCGGCCTACGACGCCGAACTAACGCAACCGGTGCATGACGCGCTGAAGCAACTCGGCGTGAAGCTGTTCTTGAAACACAGCGTGCTGGGTTTCGACGGCACGTTGCAGGTGCGTGATCCTGATGGCGAAACCCTCAATCTGGAAACCGATCAGGTGCTGGTCGCCGTCGGTCGTAAACCGAATACCCAAGGCTGGAACCTTGAAGCGCTAAATTTGGACATGAACGGCTCGGCGATCAAGATCGACAGCCGCTGCCAGACCAGCATGCGCAACGTATACGCGATTGGCGATTTGAGTGGCGAGCCGATGCTGGCCCACCGCGCGATGGCGCAGGGCGAAATGGTTGCCGAGTTGATCAGCGGCAAAACCCGCGAATTCAGCCCGACGGCGATTGCTGCGGTGTGCTTTACCGATCCGGAATTGGTGGTGGTCGGCAAGACGCCGGACGAAGCCAAGGCTGCCGGTCTGGACTGCATCGTTTCCAGTTTCCCGTTCGCGGCGAATGGCCGGGCGATGACGCTGGAGTCGAAAAGCGGCTTCGTGCGCGTGGTCGCTCGTCGGGACAATCATCTGATTGTCGGCTGGCAGGCGGTGGGCGTAGGTGTATCCGAGCTGTCGACCGCGTTTGCGCAAAGCCTGGAAATGGGCGCGCGGCTCGAGGACATCGGCGGCACCATCCATGCGCATCCGACCTTGGGAGAAGCGGTGCAGGAAGCGGCGTTGCGTGCCCTCGGGCATGCGTTGCACCTGTAGGCCCCTTCGCGAGCAGGCTCGCTCCCACATTGGGAATGAGTTTCCCTGTGGGAGCGAGCCTGCTCGCGAATTCTTGAGGCCAACGCGATTTATCTGTCTGTCATCCGATAGTCCGGGCTGCGAAACCGCTCAAGAATGAAGTATTGTTGTGCCCATCCAAAAAACGTCAGAAGCCTTGAACCGTTTCGACGGTTGTTCAGTGATAGAGGGTGTCATGGGTAACGAAAGCATCAATTGGGACAAGCTGGGTTTTGACTACATCAAGACCGACAAGCGCTATCTGTCGTACTTTCGCGATGGCGAGTGGGACAAAGGCACCCTGACCGAAGACAACGTGCTGCACATCAGCGAAGGCTCGACTGCCCTTCACTATGGCCAGCAGTGCTTCGAAGGCATGAAGGCCTATCGTTGCAAGGACGGCTCGATCAACCTGTTCCGCCCGGATCAGAACGCCCTGCGTATGCAACGCAGCTGCGCGCGTCTGCTAATGCCGACCGTTGATACCGAGCAGTTCATCGAAGCCTGTAAGGAAGTGGTTCGTGCCAACGAGCGCTTCATTCCGCCTTATGGCACCGGCGGCGCGCTGTACCTGCGCCCGTTCGTGATCGGCGTAGGTGACAACATCGGTGTGCGCACTGCCCCCGAGTTCATCTTCTCAATCTTCTGCATCCCGGTCGGCGCCTACTTCAAGGGCGGCCTGACCCCGCATAACTTCCAGATTTCCAGCTACGACCGCGCCGCTCCACAAGGCACCGGCGCAGCCAAAGTCGGCGGCAACTACGCGGCCAGCCTGATGCCGGGCTCGAAAGCCAAGAAAGCCAACTTCGCTGACGCGATCTACCTGGATCCGATGACCCACACCAAGATCGAAGAAGTCGGTTCGGCCAACTTCTTCGGGATCACCCACGACAACAAGTTCATCACCCCGAACTCGCCGTCGGTTCTGCCAGGCATCACCCGCCTGTCGCTGATCGAACTGGCGAAATCGCGTCTGGGCCTGGAAGTGGTTGAAGGCGACGTGCTGATCGACAAACTGTCGGACTTCAAAGAAGCCGGCGCTTGCGGTACAGCGGCAGTGATCACGCCGATCGGTGGCATCAGCTACAACGATCATCTGCATGTGTTCCACAGCGAGACAGAAGTCGGCCCTGTGACCCAGAAGCTTTATAAAGAGCTGACCGGTGTACAGACCGGCGACATCGAAGCGCCAGCGGGTTGGATCGTTAAGGTTTGATTTGACGACTCGGGATGTATAAAAGCCCTCCACCGAGTGATTGGTGGGGGCTTTTTTTTGTGGTGATAAAGATCAAAAGATCGCAGCCTTCGGCAGCTCCTACATGATCGCCTGATCTTTTGATCTTCTATTTCAAGGCAATCCTTTTCCCGGCACGACTGGCGATCCCACTCGCCTGCCCGTTCTGCTGCTTCCCCATCCGCGCCTGCGTAATCAGTCCAGGAATCAACTCGCCCTCCGGCAGATTCTTCCAGAACCGCACCGGCAAATGTCCCTGCATGACCTTCGGATTCAACCGCGCCGGATTGAAGATGTGGCTGTAATACGTCAACCACAGATCACCATGCGGATCATCGACGTTCTGCGCCAGTTGCTGCCATTCCACGGGGCATTGACGCTGGTGAATCAGTTGCTCGCCATCGTAATAAACCCCGTCACGCGGCGTCGCGATCAGCCAGCGATGGCGACCCATGCGCCCGATGAAATGTTCGCTGGCACTGTGCAGGATGTCGTGGGCCGGTTCGTGCCACGCCACGTATTGCGGGCCAGCGCTGGCTGACGGGCGTTCGATGAAACGCACAAACGCATGCAGGTGATGGGCTTCGCGGCGCACCTGTTTGATACGCCGCTGTAGCTCGCTGCCAAGCTTGTCTCCGGCAAGCATGGCCGTGCGATCGCCATGGCTGACCCGCCACAGCACTTCATACAAAAGGCTCCAGCGTTGATCGCCGCGGTATTGCGCCGCTTGTTCCAGCGTATCGAGCAATGCACGCGGGATCCTCGCCATAAACGGCCCCTGACCCTCTGGAACTGGATCATCACTGGCGAACAGATCTCCCCCCCCTTCCGACGCCCAACTCACCAGACTTGGATCGATTTCATGGCTCAGCAGCCAACGTGCTTGCTGACGCCACGTCTCGAACAGATCGTGGCAATCAAGATTGATCATCCCCATAACCCCATCTGTTGCGGCATCGGTCGGTCGCGCAATTGCTGATAGAGCAAATGGCTGGTGACTTCGGCCTGCTGTGGGTGGTAATCGCTGGTGATGATGAACGGCTTGGCCTTGGCCAGCACGCAGCGCATGCGCGCGACGTCTTCGTAGCGGATTCGGCGCTGACGACGCAGCTCGACCAAGCGTTCGGTGGTGCGCAGGCCGATGCCGGGGATGCGTGAGATCAGAGACGCTTCGGCACGGTTCAGATCCAGCGGGAACACTTCACGATTCTGCAGTGCCCACGCCAGTTTCGGATCGATGTCCAAGGCCAGATTGCCCGGGCCCTTGAGCAGTTCGTCAGCGCTGTAACCGTAGCTGCGCAGGAGGAAATCGGCTTGGTACAAACGGTGTTCACGCATCAGTGGCGGCGCGGCGAGTGGCACGCTTTTCGGGCTGTCGGGTATCGGGCTGAATGCCGAATAGTAAACGCGGCGCAAACGGAAGTTGCCGTACAGCGACTGCGCACTGTGCAAAATTGTGCTGTCGTCGGTGTCATCGGCGCCGACGATCATTTGCGTGCTTTGTCCGGCGGGTGCGAACTTCGCTGAACGGGGTTCGTTAAGGACGGTTTGCACACCGGTGTAGATGGTGTTCATGGCCTGCTTGATCGAACCGATATCCTTCTCCGGCGCCAACGTCTGCAGGCTGGCGTCGGTGGGCAGTTCGATATTGACGCTCAAACGATCGGCGTAACGCCCCGCTTCTTCGATTAGCGCAGGATCAGCTTCGGGGATGGTTTTAAGGTGGATGTAACCGCGAAATTCATGTTCTTCGCGCAGCAGCTTCGCGACGCGCACCAGTTGCTCCATGGTGTAGTCCGCCGAGCGGATGATTCCGGAGCTGAGGAACAAGCCGCTGACGCAGTTGCGCCGGTAGAAATCCATGGTCAGCGCCACCACTTCTTCCGGCGTGAAACGTGCCCGAGGGACGTCACTGGAACGGCGATTGACGCAGTATTGGCAATCGTAGAGACAGAAATTGGTCAGCAAAATCTTCAACAACGACACGCAGCGCCCGTCCGGCGTGTAGCTGTGGCAAATGCCCATGCCATCGGTCGAGCCCAGGCCACTCTTGCCCTCGGAGCTGCGCTTGGGCGCACCACTGCTCGCGCATGACGCGTCGTACTTGGCGGCGTCGGCGAGAATGCTCAGCTTGTCGATGATTTGCATGGCGCGGGCTCTTTACTGTTTGGATATACAGTATAGCGTCGCGAGCTTGGGCACAAGGTTGGGCACGACCCCTCGTCGGCTTGGAGCGAAGATGAAAAGATCGCAGCGTTCCGTAGCTCCTACGTAGATTCCGGATCGGGGTTCATCGGGTGTACACACGTCCTGTAGGAGCTGCCGAAGGCTGCGATCTTTTGATCTGGCCTTTATCAATCGCCACCTCAACACCAAACCGAGCCCCGAATTCCCTGCGCCCTACGGCCGTCAACGCCAACGCCCGACTGTCCAGATCCTGCGTCACCCACTTACGCCTCAACGCCGCTTGCAACAACGCCGCCCCTAACGAGCCACCCAGATGCGGCCGACGCATGCTCCAGTCCAGACAAGGACAAGCAAACTTGCGGCGCAACGTGCTCAAATCCTGAACCTCGATACCCAGACCTTCAAACAGCGCCGCGCCACTGTCACTCAAGCGATACGCCTGCTCGTCGGTCTCCACCAGCCATCCGGCCTCGATAAATCGGTCATGCAGCAACACCGCCAGCGTCCCCGCCATATGGTCATAGCAAGTCCGGGCGAATTGCAGACGATCCGGCGTGTGCGGCTTGAACGTCGGCGCGGCGCTTTGGCCAATCACCATCAAGGCTTCCAACGCCTGGGCGACGCGCTGATCGGCGAGGCTGTAATAACGATGACGGCCCTGCACATGCAGACGCACCAGCGCGAGATCCTTGAGTTTGGCCAGGTGCGCACTGGCCGTGGAGGCGCTGACCTCGGCGATGGCCGCCAGCTCCGTAGGGGTGCGGGCGTGGCCGTCCATCAGCGAGCAGAGCATTTTCGTACGCGCCGGTTCCGCGATGGCGGCGGCCACTTGCGAAACGCCGATGTCTTGATGTTCTGCGTGCATATTTCGCTCCCGGACGAATCGTCGCCGCTGACGACTGACGATACTCGCAACACTTTCCTGACGACAAGGCTGCGAACCATGGATCCGATCAACGCTGCGACTCATACCGATCCCTATCCTTATTACGCATCGCTGCGTGCTCAAGGAGGCTTGGTGTTTCATCAGGAACTGAAATTGTGGGTCGCCAGCAGTGCCCGTGTGGTGTGCGCGGTGTTGGCGCATGCCGATTGCCGCGTGCGTCCCGCACAGGAACCCGTGCCGAAAGCGATTGCCGATGGCATGGCCGGCAAGGTGTTCGGCCAGTTGATGCGGATGAATGATGGCGAGCGTCAGCGTTGCCCGCGTTCGGCAATCGAGCCTGCGCTTGAGCTGATCAATAAAGCCGAGGTTCGCACCTTGGTGGCTGCCCGGTTGATAAACGTGGACGCCGACGGCTTATATAAAGCCATGTTTCGCGGGCCTGTTTGCGTGGTCGCGGCGCTGCTTGGTTTTACCCCGGCGCAGGGCCGGGCGATCAGTGAGCTAACGGCGGATTTCATCGCCTGTCTCTCACCGTTGAGCAATGACCTTCAATTGGCGGCGGCGCATGCGGCGGCTGAGCAGTTGCGCGGGTATTTCATCGAGTTGCTGGCTGAGGCGGACAGCGCTTTGCTGACGGAAATTCAGCGGCGGTTTGAAGGCGATGAAGATGCGCTGTTCGCCAATTTGATCGGGCTGTGTTCACAGACTTATGAAGCCACTGCCGGGTTGATTGGCAATGCTTTGGTGGCGCTAAAACTTCAGCCCAATTTGCGTGAGGCGCCGTTGGAAGCGGTGTTGGCGGAAGTGCAGCGTTTTGATCCGTCAGTGCAGAACACGCGACGGTTTGTGGCGCAGTCCTGCGAGATTGATGGGGTGCGCGTTGAGGCTGGGGATGTGATTCTGCTGTTGTTGGCCTCGGCCAATCGGGATCCGGCATTGAACGAGCATCCTGAGCAGCTTTTGCCGGATCGCCCGAACCGGCGCAGTTTCAGTTTTGGCAGCGGACGGCATCAGTGTCCCGGGCAAATACTGGCGATGGAAATTGCCAGTGCGACTGTCAGAGAAATCCTCGATCACGGTGTGAATCTGGAGCGACTGGCCTGGCATTACCGGCCTTCGCTGAATGGGCGGATGCCTATGTTCAGTTTCGTGGGTGACTGATAGGCCGCCTTCGCGAGCAAGCTCGGCTCCTACAAGGATTTGCGCGTCGCCGATCAACTGTAGGAGCAAAGCTTGCTCGCGAAAGCCCCGGAAAAACGCAGCATCATTTCGGCATCATCCACAAGGCTACAGCGCCTTGCGCCTTTGCCTACAACTACGCCAGAATCCGCCGGCTTGTGCGGTTTGGGGGCTGCCGGTAACTTGGTTCGCGTCACTGAATGTTCAGTGATCGGGTTTAGTCGCTCGGTAATCCACTCAATCTGTACAACATTCCAGACAGTAGGTATTTCGATACCTCACTCAATGGTAGCTGTGCGCAGGGCGCCTTCGGGTGCGCCGGTTTGGGTGGGTTTTCCGGTCGACTAACCTGCGTATAGCTGCCACCTCTCGTTTAGTCGCGAGGTGGTGTCAGCATCACTTTGGAAACCTCCGCAATGTTCAAAGTAACGCCGAATCCACCAGAAACAGATGCCATACCCGAATCAGATCCAACCTCCCCCTACTCCGCCCCCAATTCCAGAAAACTCCACGAGGCCGCCGAACGCGCCCTCGACCATTACCTCAAACCGCACATCCCGTCCGAACGAAAACCCAGCACCATGTTCATCGTCGCGCCGGACATGGAAACCGAATCCCTGTTAGCCCACGCCTGCGAATCCATGGCCTCCGCCAGCATCATGCTCAGCGACTTCGCCGGCCTGCTCGAAACGCCCTACCGCAACACCCTGCTCGGCATCCAGCAAGTCGTCATGCTCGGCGAACTCGCCGTCAACCGCGCCCTCGACAACCTCGAACCGCCCACCCGAAACTGAGACTGAAAACTGTGGCGAGGGAGCTTGTCGAATCGTCGCACCGTCCCGCTCGGCTGCGAAACAGTCGCAAAACCGGTATCTGCGGTGTATCTGAATTACCCGGATCGAATGGTTTTAGGGTCGCTACGCAACCCAGCGGGAGCAAGTTCCCTCGCCACAAAAAAGCAGGCCGTCTGAAACCAAGGAAACAGGCTATGAACCCATGAAGGATCATCCAGACCACAATCAATGCTTTTCAAGTATTTGGGATGCACTGGAAGACACCCCGCAGCACGCAGCCGATATGCGTCGGCGAGCCAAACTGATGCGTACGCTTTGCGAGACCATTCGCGCCTGGGAGCTTCCTCAGAAGGACGCAGCGAAACGGTTGGGCATCACTCAGCCACGCCTCAATGATGTACTCAACGGTAAAATCGACAAGTTCTCGCTGGATGCATTGGTCAATCTGTCCGCCGCTGCGAAATTAGAAGTAGATATCTGCTTTCCCTTGGCTCCGCCACTGCAATGGGCCTGATATCAGCTATCGCCTAAAGGCACTTCAACCCAACCACCGCTAGAAGTCCGCAAAGTTAGAATGCGCAGGCTTTTTGGATAACCTCAACATCATCCAGTGAGGGCAACGCTTCGCTGGATGATAGAGGCGCATTCCTTGTGTTCACGGCTCAAATAAAAACACCTAAGCCACCCACCTCAATCCTCCCGCGTTAAAACCTCCAACAACTCAATCTCAAACACCAGATTCGAATTCGGCGGAATCTTGCCCATCGTCCGCTCGCCATAACCCAAATGCGCTGGCACCAGCAATTTACGCTTGCCGCCCACCTGCATCCCCATCAGCCCTTGATCCCAGCCCTTAATCACACGACCGGTGCCAATCACGCACTGAAAAGGTTTGCCACGGCTGTAGGAAGAATCGAACTCGCTGCCGTCTTCCAGCCAGCCTGTGTATTGGGTGGTGATCAGCGCGCCTTTGACTGCGGCTTTGCCCTCGCCTACCTGAAGATCGATTACCTGCAGTTCTTCATTCATAACATTCGCTCTATTGTTCAGCAGGCCGCCGTTTTCCCAGAATTGTTGGCTATTGGCAACCCGAACACGCAGATCAACGCTGTATCCGAATCGAGTGATGACGAATTAAGATAGCCAACCGCCACTACTTCACGGATCGATTCGCCATGCCGGCAGCGCCCCAATGACCCAGCTCTGGATCGGCCTCGCCGTTGGCGTGATTTTGCTGGCCGTGATTGCCGTGCTGATCTGGCGTGAACGTGAATTGCGTCGGCAACTCGCCGATTACCGAGAGCTGCTGACCCGCGCAGCCGATGGCCAGAACATTCATCAAGACGGCGATGCCGAGCGCTTTAAACGCAGCCAATATTTCGCGCGCATTGGCACCTGGGATTGGGAGGTCGATACCGATCGCCTTTACTGGTCAGACGC
Source organism: Pseudomonas sp. NPDC088429 (assembly GCF_044753305.1). Taxonomy (NCBI): domain Bacteria; kingdom Pseudomonadati; phylum Pseudomonadota; class Gammaproteobacteria; order Pseudomonadales; family Pseudomonadaceae; genus Pseudomonas; species Pseudomonas sp. NPDC088429. The sequence goes on from NZ_JBIVMX010000012.1 coordinate 62,722, forward strand.
CATCTACGGCATGTTCGGTTTCAAGATCGGTGACATCACCCCGTCCTACGCCCTCTTCTGCTCCTGCGTACACCCGGATGACCGCGTGCGGGTGCGCGAAGGTGAGTTGCGTTGCCTGGAAACCGGGGAAAACCATGACGAGGAATACCGCGTGGTCTGGCCCGACGGCACGATTCGCTGGCTGCGCGAGACCGGCAACGTAGTGCGCAACGACCATGATGCGGTGATCAAAATGATGGGCGTGGTGCGCGACATCACTGAAGAAAAGGCCTCGGCCAGCTACCTCCAGCACCTCGCCCACTTCGATCCGCTGACCGGTTTGCCCAATCGTCTGGTGCTGGAGCAACGGCTGTCCGAAGCACTGGATCAGGCGCGACAAACCGAAACCCGCGTCGCGCTGGTGTTCGTCGACCTCAACGGTTTCAAAAACATCAACGACCACTACGGCCATGCCGCCGGCGACCGCGTTTTGATCACCACCGCCACCCGCCTGAAACGCATCCTGCGCAGCACCGACACCGTCGCGCGGATTGGCGGTGACGAATTCGTGGTCATCCTGCAGGGCCTGTCACCGAGCCTCAACCTGCAGGACGAAGCCCGCAGCATCTGTCAGAAAATTTTCATCGAACTGTCGCCACCGATCAGCATCGGCAACGACCAGCGCCACATCGGCACCAGCCTTGGGGTGGCGGTGTTTCCGGATCATGCGACGGCGATGGATCGGCTGCTGCACATTGCCGATCTGGCGATGTATGAGGCTAAGCGCAGTGGGAATAATCAGTATCGGTTGGGCGGGGAAAGCCCTGCGCGAGTGCATGCGCAGGGCTTTTGAATCTCAACTTAACGCGGAACCGGTTTCATCTCGACAATCGTCCCGTTGGTAATCATCACCATGACGTACTGATCATTGATCTGCACCCATTGCGCCTGCTCAACCGGTTTTTTCAGGCCTTTGGCTTTCCAGTCGATGGCTTTTTCGCTGCGTTGATAGATATCCGGGGCGCGGTCGTTGACCTTCAATTCGCGGTCGCTAACCGGGGATTGAACGGAGGGATCGCTTGAGGTTTGCGCCGCTTGAACAAGTGGACTGATCCCGGCAATGCCGGCGACGAGGGCCAGGCTGGCGATTAGGGTTTTGCTGTTCATCGGTGAACCTCTATTGATGTGTGATACCTGAACTCCGACTGCGGGGCGCGGGAATCATTCCGTGTTTTTGCTATGGCTGGCCGGGAAATTGTAGTCGCCAGTCACGCCGCCATCGCGAGCAAGCTCTGCTCCTACAAGATTTTCAGGTGTCTACGAATTTCGTGAACACCGCAGAACCTGTAGGAGCCGAGCTTGCTCGCGAAGGCGTCGGCACGGCCAACCTCTTCATCAACTGATCTACCGCTTTCGCGAGCAAGCTCGGCTCCTACAAAAGCGTTCGCTGATGCATTGATCCGCTTTACACATCAATGCATGCCAACAATGCAATTAACATATTGTTACACCTGCGCCACCATCCGCCCCAATAACATCCGTGCGCAGACTCTCCGTGGCGCACGTCATAAAAGCGGTGGAGTACTTTGCTATGACAGCCACAATCCCTCACGGCGGCTCGCGGGCCGGCGCCATTTTCCGGGTGACCTCGGGCAACTTCCTCGAACAGTTCGACTTCTTTCTGTTCGGCTTCTATGCCACACAAATCGCGTCGGTGTTCTTCCCGGCGAGCAGTGAATTCGCGTCCCTGATGATGACCTTCGCGGTGTTCGGCGCAGGCTTTTTGATGCGTCCGCTGGGGGCAATCGTGCTCGGTGCGTACATCGATGACGTCGGTCGCCGTAAGGGTTTGATCGTCACGTTGTCGATCATGGCCAGCGGCACGATATTGATTGTGTTGGTGCCCGGATACGAAACCATCGGCCTGTTTGCGCCGGCGCTGGTGCTGATCGGGCGTCTGTTACAAGGCTTCTCCGCCGGTGCGGAATTGGGCGGGGTTTCGGTGTACTTGTCCGAGATCGCCACGCCGGGCCGCAAGGGCTTTTTCACCGCGTGGCAGTCGGCCAGTCAGCAAGTGGCGATCATCGTTGCCGCCGCGTTGGGCTTCGCGCTGAACGCGTGGATGGCGCCGGACGTGATTGCCGATTGGGGCTGGCGCATTCCGTTTTTCGTCGGTTGCATGATCGTGCCATTCATCTTTCTGTTGCGTCGTAATCTGGCGGAAACCGAAGAGTTTGCCGCGCGCAAACACCGTCCAAAAATGGGCGAAGTGTTCCGCACTCTTGGCCAGAATTGGGTGGTGGTGCTCGGCGGGATGTTGATGGTCGCCCTGACCACCACCGCGTTTTACCTGATCACCGTTTATGCGCCGACGTTCGGCAAAACCGTGCTGCACCTGAGTACCTCGGATGCGCTGCTGGTGACTTTGCTGGTCGGCGTTTCGAACTTTTTCTGGCTGCCAATCGGCGGCATGTTGTCGGATCGCATCGGCCGTCGCCCGGTGCTGATCGCGATGTCGCTGCTGGCACTGGCCACGACTTATCCGGCGCTGTCGTATCTGGTGCAGGCGCCAAGCTTCAGCCACATGTTGCTGTCGCTGTTGTGGCTGTCGTTTATCTACGGCATGTACAACGGCGCGATGATTCCGGCGCTGACCGAGATCATGCCGGTCGAAGTGCGTGTGGCCGGTTTCTCTCTGGCGTATAGCCTGGCGACCGCAATTTTCGGCGGTTTCACCCCGGCCATGTCGACCTTCCTGATTCAGTACACCGGCGACAAAGCCGCGCCGGGTTACTGGATGAGCATCGGCGCGCTGTGCGCATTGTGCGCGACGCTGTACCTCTATCGCCGCGCGGGCGGCCGTCTGCAACCGGTTGCCGCATAAGGAATAATGACCATGAAAAAACTCTTCAACCTCACCGCCCTCGCCCTCTTCGCGTTCAGCGCTCTGGCACATGCCGAACAACTGAACGTGATGACGTCGGGAGGCTTCACCGCTGCCTACAAAATCCTCGGCCCGAAATTCGCTGCTGCCACCGGCAACACCCTCGACACCCAACTCGGCCCGTCGATGGGCAAGGCGCCGGAAGCAATCCCCAATCGCCTCGCGCGCGGTGAACACGCCGACGTGGTGATCATGGTCGGCTATGCCCTCGATGACTTGATCAAACAAGGCAAGGTCGACCCGGCTTCCCGCGTTGAACTGGCAGACTCGCGGATCGGCCTGGTGGTACGCGAAGGCGCGGCGAAACCGGACATCAGCAACGTCGACGCTCTTAAGAAAACCCTGCTCGACGCACAGTCGGTGGCTTACTCCGACAGCGCCAGCGGCGTGTACATCGAGCAGCAATTGTTCAAGAAACTCGGCATCGAAGATCAACTGAAACCGAAAGCGAAGATGATCCCGAAAGTCCCGGTGGGCTCGGTGGTTGCCACTGGCGACTATCAACTGGGCTTTCAGCAAGTCAGCGAATTGCTGCCGGTGCCGGGGGTGAGTTTTGTCGCGAAGATTCCGGAATCGGTGCAATCGGTGACGCGTTTTGCTGCCGGGATTCCGGTGAACGCTGAGCATCCAGCCGAAGCGAAAGCCTTGCTCGCTTATCTCGCCGCGCCCGCCGCCCAGGCTGACGTGCAAGCGACCGGGCTGGATTCGGTCAAGCGCTGACGGTCGGCGACACGACTTTCATTTCCACCACCAGCCGCTCCAGTTCCAATGCTGCCGGGGTCAACGTACGATCCCGGCGCTTGATGATGCCGACGCTGCGCATCACCTGCGGATCGGTCAGCGGCACCCGCGTCAGAATCGGATGATCCGGCCCCGGCATCGCCATCAACGGCACCGCCGCCACGCCCAACCCGGCCTCCACCAAACCGATCATCGTCGTCACATGCAGGGTTTCGCAGATACTTTGACGCTGCGGCACCACCCGGCTCAACGCTTGATCTAGCAAAAAGCGATTGCCCGAGGTCTTGTCCAGCGAGATGTAATCCTGCTGATAAAACTCGTCCCACGTCACGCTGCTGCGCCCGGCCAACGGGTGATCGCGGCGACAAGCGACCACGTAGCACTCCTGCACAAGCGGTTCGAAATCGACTTTGGCATCCTGCGTGCCCATAAAACTCAAACCGAAATCCGCCTCGCCGTTGACCACGGCGGTAAGGACATCGTGGGCGCTGGAGTCGAGGACTTTGACCTTGATCCGCGGAAATTGCTGGTGATAGCGGGCGACCACGCGCGGCATGAAGAAGTACGCGGCAGACGGCACGCAGGCGACGGTGACGTGGCCCAATCGGGTCGAGGCGACTTCGCTGATGCCGAGCAGCGCGACATCCAGATCATCCAGCAAACGCTCGACGCTGGGCAGAAACCCGCGCCCGGCCTGGGTGAGGCTGACTTTGCGCGTGGTGCGTTCGAACAGTTTTACCCCGAGCGCGTCTTCGAGCTTCTCGATGCGCCGGCTCAGGGCTGGTTGCGACAGCCGCACGGTGTCGGCGGCCTTGCGAAAACTGCCCTGCTCGACCACCGCGCGAAAGGCTTGCAGGTCGTTGAGGTCGAAGTTGATGGCCATGGCGGACTCGCAGGGATTGATACGCAGGAGTTATAAATGTAACCAATTGATGCAAATTATTACAGACCACATCTAGATCCCTGTAGGAGCTGCCGAAGGCTGCGATCTTTTGATCTTTCATTTTTGGAGGCAAAACAAAGATCAAAAGATCGTCCGATCGCGGCCCGAGCCTTCGGCAGCTCCTACAGGGTGTGTCCAAGGGATGCGATGCTCGGTTTTGTGGTGCGTCGCGCGGCCAGCCCTTATCCTTGCCGCATTCGCCGTACCGTTGTCAGGAGTAAACCCATGCCCCATGAAGGCAATTTGTTACAAGCCATCGTCGTCTTTCTATTGGCGGCGGTGCTTATCGTGCCTTTGGCCAAACGTCTGCAATTGGGCGCTGTGCTCGGTTATCTGTTTGCCGGGGTGATCATCGGCCCGTCCGTACTGGGGCTGATCGGCAACCCGCAAAGCGTCAGCCATATTTCTGAATTGGGCGTGGTGTTGCTGCTGTTCATCATTGGCCTTGAGCTGTCGCCGCGACGTTTGTGGGTGATGCGTAAATCGGTGTTCGGCGTTGGCCTGGCGCAGGTGCTGCTGACGGCCTCGGTGATTGGTGTATTGGCGTTGTTCGCCTTCGGCCAACCGCTCAACAGCGCAATTGTGCTCGGCCTCGGTCTGGCCTTGTCGTCCACCGCTTTTGGCCTGCAAAGCCTGGCCGAGCGCAAAGAGCTGACCAGCCCTCACGGTCGGCTGGCGTTTGCGATTTTGCTGTTTCAGGACATTGCGGCGATCCCGTTGATTGCGCTGGTGCCAATGCTGGCCGGCGGCGATCACACCACCAGCGCCGCTCAAGACCTGAACCACGGTTTACAGGTGCTGGGCAGTATTGCCGTGGTCGTGGTCGGCGGCCGTTATCTGTTGCGCCCGGTGTTTCGTATTGTCGCGAAAACCGGACTGCCGGAAGTCTCGACCGCCACCGCATTGCTGGTGGTGATCGGCACGGCGTGGCTGATGGATCTGGTCGGCGTGTCGATGGCACTGGGCGCGTTTCTCGCCGGCCTGCTGTTGGCGGATTCGGAATATCGCCATGAGCTGGAAGCGCAGATCGAACCGTTCAAAGGCTTGCTGCTCGGCCTGTTTTTCATCAGCGTCGGCATGGGCGCCAACCTCAGTTTGCTGCTCAGTGCGCCGATTACCGTGCTCGGGCTGACTTTGCTGTTGATTGGTCTGAAACTGCCGCTGTTGTTTGTCGTGGGACGCTTGGCTGGAGGGCTGAACAAGGTCAGCGCAATTCGTCTCGGTATCGTGTTGGCGGCCGGCGGTGAGTTTGCCTTTGTGGTGTTCAAGATCGGACGCGATCAGAACCTGTTCGATCCGCGCCTGTATGATTTGCTGGTACTGACCATCACCCTGTCGATGGCGGTGACGCCGCTGCTGTTGTTGATCTGCGCCAAAATGGTCAGCCCGAAAGTGCAGCCGGTGGAAGTGCCGGAGAAATTTCGCGAAATCGATACCGACAGCCCGCGCGTGGTGATCGCTGGTATGGGACGGATGGGTCAGATCGTCGCGCGGATTTTGCGTGCGCAGAACATCAAATTTGTCGCCCTCGACACGTCGGTGGAAACCATCGAACTGTCGCGCAGCTTCGGCGGTGTGCCGGTGTTCTACGGCGACCCGATGCGCCCGGAAATTCTCAACGCGGCGAAGGTTGGCGAGGCGGAATATTTCGTGATTGCCACGGACGATCCGGAGACCAACATCAAGACCGCCGAAGTGGTGCGCAAGCTGTATCCGCACATGAAAATCATCGCTCGCGCGCGTAACCGTCAGCATGTTCACCGTTTGGTGGATGTCGGCGCTGAGGCGATTCGTGAAACGTACTACTCAAGTCTGGAAATGAGCCGGCGCACGTTGGTGGGGCTTGGGTTGACGCAAGCGCAGGCCGATGCGCGGATCAAACGCTTCAAGCATCACGACGAACAGGTGCTGGAAGCGCAACACGCGGTTTACGACGACATGGCCAAGGTGCTGCAAACCGCCCAGGAAGCCAGGGCCGAGCTGGCGCGGCTGTTTGAATCGGATCAGTTGGAAGAGGAATCGCGTAAGCCCTGAGCCCGTGTTCAATACCGAAATAATGTGATCACCCAACCCTGTAGGAGCTGCCGAAGGCTGCGATCTTTTGACTCTGATTTTAAAGATCTAGATCAAAAGATCGCAGCCTTCGGCAGCTCCTACAGGGGGATTGTGTCAGGCCAGTTCGAGTTCCAGGGCTTGCTTGACCGGCGCGGCTTCAAAGCGATCCGCCAGAAACGGCGTGATGTCCAACGGCAACGGCTCATCATTGACCAGTTTGTCCAGCAATACGCCGGTAATCGCCGAGGTCAGAATCCCGGTGCGGAAGTGCCCGCAGGCATTCAAATACCCTTGCACGCCGCGCATCGGCCCTAGAATCGGCAACTCATCCGGCGAACCCGGGCGCAATCCCGCCCACGTGCGTTTCAGGTTCACATCCTTGAGCTCTGGCAAACAGCGCACCGCGCCCTGCACCAGCCCGGCAATTTCCGGGTAGGTGGTGGTGACGTCGAAACCTTTGTCTTCGGTGGTGCTGCCAATCAGGATTTCACCGTTGTCCTTTTGCGCCACGTAGCAATCACTGGTGGTCAGGCAGCCGTTGAGGATTTTCGGCAGGCGTTCGGTCAGCAGAATCTGGCCCTTCACCGGTTTTACCGGAATACGGATGCCGGTCGCCCACTCGCTCAAATCTGCCGCCCAGGCACCGCCCGCGTTGATCAGGGTTTTGCAGTGGAACACACCTTCTTCCGCCGTTTGCACGCCGGTCACCCGCGAACCGTGATGCAACACGCCGGTCACGTTAGTGTTGACGTAGATATCGACGCCGTTCTGCCGCGCGCCTTCGGTGTAGGCATCGGCGAGACGGAACGGGCTGACCTGATGGTCGCAGAGAAACTCCAGCGCCCCGCGTGCTTCGTGACTGACGCTCGGTTCAGCTGCGCGCAACTCGGCCCGATCCAGCCAGCGCACTTGATCGGCCAGATGCGGAATGCAGCCAACAATGTGCTCGGCGTACAACCGATCCTCGTCGTCATAGATAACGAATTTCAACCCGGTTTTTTCGAACTTGAAATCCATCCCGTGGTTGTCCTTCAACTCACGGTGCAGCGCCGGGTACAGCGCGTTGGATTGCAGGGCGAAGTCGAAGAACGACGGCGGCAGAATGTGCGGCGTGCTCGAGTCGACTGCAACAGCGGCGCCTTGGGTTTCGCGCTTGCGGTTGGCCGACATCATGCGAAAAAAGATCACCCCGCAACCGAGGCCGACCGACTCGCCAATCGCCCACAAACCACCGGCCGAAGCACGGGTGGCGTTGCCCGGGCGCTTGGCGTCGATCAGCGCGACTTTAAGATTTTTGCGTTTTGATAATTGATAGGCGCAGGACGCGCCGATCACGCCACCACCGGCGATGATCACGTCGTAGAACTTACTCATGGGAAACGGCCTCCGTGCCGACGGACTGAAACGCGGAAAAGGGAATCGGATCAATCGGGAAACGCGGGCGCAGCCAACCGACGTCCTTGCGCCCGGTGGCTTGGCGCAGCCTGTCGCTGCAATAGCCGACGCACATGCGCCCCTGACAATCGCCCATGCTCACGCGGGTGCGCATTTTCAGACTGGCGATGTCTTGCACGCCTTGCTCCAGCGCCAGATCGATATCGGCACGGGTGGCGTGTTCGCAGCGGCAGATAACCGTGTCGGCCGCGGGCAATGCCGTTTGGCCAACCCCGCGTTCGGTGTAGCGATCGACCGCCGCGCGAAACCGCACAATGGCTTTGAGTTTGCTCAGAAAGCGGTCGCGGCGAATCTGCGCCAGTTCCTCTTCGAAGACGCCGCGTTGCAAGAGGATCGACGTGGCGGCAATTTTGCCGGCGAGCATCGCCGCTTCACCGCCGCGAATCCCGCCCATGTCACCGGCCAGATGCACGTGAGGCTGATTGCTTTGCTGCCAGATATTCGAATGGGCACGCAGATAACCGTCGTCACTGAAACCGTGATCCAGGCCCATTTGCTGACTGAGCTGCGTACGCGGGATAAAGCCGTAACCGACGGCCAATGTCTGCGCTTCAAAACGCTCGACGCGGGCCATGTCCGGCTCCCAAGTGGCCGAGTACGGCGCGACGCTGACGCTTTTCAGCCCGCCCTCGCCGTGGGCTTCGACCACGCCCCAGCCGTAGTTCATCGGGATGCCATGCAGTTTCAGATAGGCCAGCATGCTCAAGCCGTCGAGGAAAAGCTGTGGTTTGTTCAGCAGCGCCAGACTCTCCCGGGCGATCTTGCCGAACGCACAGGCCTCATAAACGCTAGACACCTTGACGCCGGACGCATGCAGTTGCGTCGCCACCAACGGCAGCAGGGGCCCGGTGCCGGCAATGATCACGGGGCTTTGGGGTTTGACCACGCCACTTTTAATCTGCAACTGCAGGCCGCCGAGCATGATCACGCCCGGTAGCGTCCAGCCAGGAAACGGCACGCTGCGTTCGTGGCAACCGGCCGCGAGCAACAATTGTGGGTATTGGATTTCGTGCAACTGTTCGTCGCCATCAAGCACTACCAATGCTCGTGTACCCTCAGCGCCGACCACGCGGTGGTTGAGACGAACGTCGATCAACCCGGCATGCTGCTGAAATTCACCGTGCAATTTGCCCAGCGCTTCCGCGTACTGCGGCCCTAGGTAATCCAGTTGCACGCCGTCGCGCAATGGCCCGCGATAGACCACACCGCCCAGACGCGAAGCCTCTTCCAGCACCGTGCAACGCACGCCGTGGCGAGCCAGTTCAATGGCCGCGGCCATGCCCGCCGGCCCACCGCCAACAATCACCGGATGCAGGTTCATACGACCTCCTGCGCAGTGATGCGGTTGGCTTGAGTTTCAATTTGCATGCCGTCGCGCACCACCGTCTGGCAGGCGCGGCGCTTATGCCGGCCATCGATTTTCACCAGACAGCACTGGCACACGCCCATGCCGCAGTAGGCACCGCTGATCTGCTCATGGTCGTTGCGTGCGATCTGGCGCATGCCGAGGGCTTGAATGACGCTGAGGACGGTTTCGCCGATGGCGGCATCGACCGCCTGGCCGTTGATATGGACAGTCATATCCGCCTGCGCCAAGGGCTGGATATCGAAGGTTCTTACTAGGCAGTGCATTGCAATTCATCCGTGAAAAGTTCAGGGGAGTTGTGCGTCCGCTCCTTGCTGTACTACAGCGTGTCGACGTGTTCACTTCATTTGATTCGTGCGTCGCTTCGGCTACTACGTCAGCGCAGTACTTGCGCCTGTTGCACTGTAGCTCACGCCCAGCCAAGGTCTGGATCAAATACGTTAGTGAATATTCCAGAGAGAAATATTGACCCAGATCGGTAGCCGGTCATTCAGGCAGAAACGAAAAAGCCGCTTGCACCCGAAGGTGCAAGCGGCCGAGGCATAAGCCCCAATAGATCAGTGTACGAACAGCGCAATCAGGATGATGATCGGGATCGGTACGCCGAGAAAAAACAGTAGAAGTGAGCGCATGGTGATGCTCCTTGTTTAACGGACTGGAGTGGTCGTGGTGTAGGTATCGACTTCAACGTACTCGACTGCATCGCGACGACGACCGCCAAAGGTGGCCGCGAGGCTGGCGAAGAAGGCACCGGCCAGCAGCGCGATGAACATCCACAGCGAAGTCCAGGCAGCGACTTTCGCAGCGGTGTCAGCCGCTTGTTGAGCTTTGACTTTGGCGTCGGCGATGGCTTTCTGAGTGCGGGCATAGACTTCATCTACGCGGCGCTCGGCATCAGCCTGCGACAAGTTAGTACGTTGAGCGACCAACTGCGCCAGGTAGGTACGATCCTCGGCACTCAGCTGACCGTTGGCCAAGCTTTGCGCAAAGATGCGGGCCACGGCGCCGTGGGCAGCGTCATCGCTGACCGAAGCCGGGCGATCATCACGGAACAGGCTGTCGATGAAGTAACCGTACTGGTTGCTGTCGGTGTTCGCCGCAGCGGTACCGGCCGCCTGGGTCATGGCACTGGCTGCACCGCCCGCCACGCTGGCACCGGCCTGCACACCGCCGCTGACAATGCTGCTGACCGAGCCGACCACTAATGTTGCGGTGACCAACGTTGCCACACACCAGGCGAGGAAACCGTGCGCGGTGTCGCGGAAGTACACCTCGTCACCGTGCATGTTCGCCCACTTGACGCGCAGACGCCCGGCCACATAACCGCCCATGCCGGAAGCGATAATCTGCGTCGCCGCCAGCCACACGATTGTTGAAATACCCAGGCCCTTGGCACTCACGCCCTCCCCGGCCCACGGTGAAACAGCGGAGAAACCCAGACCGAAACCGAGCAGTACAAGGATCAACGACAATGCCGCAGCCGCCGCCGCGCCAGCGAAGATCGCGCCCCAGGACACCCCTGAGACGTTGCTCGAATCTCCTTCAAAGGCAGGATAAAACCCATCAGAGGATCTATTCATTGTTGTTCTGCTCCAGGCATGAAAAATGGTGTTACAACTCGTTCGAGAGAGGAATTGCAGCGACCGTGCCAGATGCAGATATTTAATAAATCGTTTATTTTCAATCAGTTACAAAGAATGAACTTCCTAAGACCATGCAAATTGCAACAAGCTGTGAATTACAGCGGGTTTTATGCATTAGTCTGCATTGATCCGTAGCAAGCGAATCTGCGTTTCTGACAGCCCTTTCATGAAAGTTAATTTAAAGCGTCAGGCAAAAATCTTGGCAAAATGCTGCCATTCCGTTTCAACCGATCAGCAGGCCTGCCCATGACTCGCATTTTGACCATCGAAGACGACGCCGTGACCGCCCGGGAAATCGTTGCCGAACTGAGCAGCCATGGCCTCGACGTGGATTGGGTCGACAATGGCCGAGAAGGCCTGGACCGTGCCGTCAGCGGCAACTACGACCTGATCACCCTTGATCGCATGCTGCCCGAACTGGATGGCCTAGCCATCGTCACAACGCTGCGCACCATGGGCGTGTCGACACCGATTCTGATGATCAGCGCCCTCTCCGATGTCGATGAACGCGTGCGCGGTTTGCGCGCCGGTGGTGATGACTACCTGACCAAACCGTTCGCCACCGATGAGATGGCCGCGCGGGTTGAAGTGCTGTTGCGCCGCCAAAGCAGCGCCGATACGCCACCGACCACGTTGCAAGTCGCCGACCTTGAGCTCGATTTGATCAGCCACGAAGCACGCCGCGCCGAACAAGTGCTGACGCTGCTGCCGACCGAATATAAATTGCTCGAGTTTCTGATGCGCAACAGCGGCCAGATCCTCTCGCGGATGATGATTTTCGAGGAAGTCTGGGGTTATCACTTCGACCCGGGCACCAACCTGATTGACGTGCACATCGGCCGCTTGCGCAAGAAAATCGACGCGGTGGGCAATGTTCCACTGATCCGCACGGTACGGGGCTCCGGTTATGTCATTGCCGAACCCGTCTGACGGCTGGCGCTCTTCCAGCAGCCGCTTGCTGGCGCTGTACAGTTCGTTGTTCGTGGCCTGGAGCGCGATCCTCATGGGGGTCATGTACTTCGAGGTGTCCAGCTACCTCGATAACCTCGCCAAGCATTCGCTGATGCAACGTCAGCATCTGTTTTCGCACTTTCGCGGCGAACAATTGGAAGACGCCCTCGCCGCGAGCATGACTTTCGACATTCGCGGCATTGATGCTTACGGTTTGTTCGATGTCGAAGGCCGCTACCTTGGCGGCGCCCTGCAACAAATCCCCGAAGGTCTGCCGCTGGACGGCAAGATTCACATGCTCGCCGACTGCGCGGGCTCCGATGATCCGACCCTGCCCAACGACAGTTGCGACGCCGTCGCCACGCAGACCCGTGACGGCCGCTGGCTGGTACTGCTGCGTGACAACGGTTCGCTGTTCGCGGTGACGCGGATCATTCTGCATGCGTTGTTCTGGGGGGTGTCATTCACGATTCTGCCGGGGATTGCCGGTTGGCATTTGCTGCGGCGCCGACCTTTGCGGCGGATCAGAGCGATTCAGGACAGCGCTCAGGCGATCGTCGCGGGCGACTTGACCCATCGCCTGCCACTGTCCAATCGCCGCGATGAACTGGACATGCTCGCCGCCATCGTCAATGCCATGCTTGAACGCATCGAGCGTTTGATGAACGAGGTCAAGGGGGTTTGCGACAACATCGCCCATGACTTGCGCACGCCGTTGACCCGCTTGCGCGCGCAGTTGTATCGCATGCAGCAACAGGCGGGTGAAGGCTCGCAGGAAGCAGCGCAACTGGATTTGGTACTGGCCGAAGCGGATACGCTGATGGCGCGGTTTCGTGGTTTGTTGCGGATTTCCGAACTGGAAGATCGCCAGCGCCGCTCCGGTTTTGTCGAGCTGGATCCGGTGCAATTGCTGCAGGAGTTGCATGAGTTTTATCTGCCGCTGGCTGAAGAAGATAAACTGCATTTCGAACTGAACATGCCGGAAACATTGCCACCCTTGAACGGCGACCGGGCGCTGCTGTTTGAAGCGCTGGCGAATCTGCTGAGCAACTCGATCAAATTCACCCCGGCGGGCGGTACCGTGGTTTTGCGCGGTGTGAATGACGCAGGGCATACGCGCATCGAAGTGCACGATTCGGGGCCGGGGATTGCCGAGTCAGAGCGTGAGGCGGTGTTCCAGCGCTTCTATCGCACCGAGGGTGGGCAGCCGCAGAGCGGGTTCGGATTGGGGCTTTCGATCGTTGCGGCGATTGTCAGCTTGCACGGCTTCAACCTTGAAGTCGGCACCAGCGACCTCGGCGGCGCGAAACTGGTGCTCGACTGCCGGCAGAGCCTGATCACCCATTCTTGAAGTTCATGTGGAATGCAATCCCTGTGGGAGTGAGCCTGCTCGCGAAAGCGGTGTGTCAGGCAACAAATGTATCGTCTGATCCACCGCTTTCGCGAGCAAGCTCGGCTCCTACAGGGTTCTTAGTCGCACAAAAAATCCCGTGCACACCACAAATCAGTGCAGGAGCTGAGCTTGCTCGCGATGGCGGTGTGTCAGGCAACAAATGTGTCTACTGATCCTCCGCATTCGCGAGCAGGCTCACTCCTACAGGGATCTCGGCTGTACACAAAATCCGGGGCGCAACTGCGATCAATGTGGGAGCGGGCTTGCTCGCGAAGGCGGTGTGTCAGGCAACAAATGTGTCTACTGATCCACCGCCTTCGCGAGCAAGCCCGCTACCACAGGTTTTTATGGTGGATGATCAGGTTGGGTAGTTGGCCCGCAGGGCTTCGAGGCCGCCTTGGTAGATGCCGGTGAACAGCGCCACCACTTCTTCATCGCTCACGCCTTTGGCGGTGAAGCGCCCTGACCACGTGACCCGTGCGCCCTGCCCCTGAGCTTCAACCTTGATCGTCGCCAGATAATCCGTTGCCGGAAAAGGTGCCTGTTCGATCGAGTAGCTGTAGGTCTTGGCGGCGTTATCGAACGCTTGCAGGCGTTCGATCACCACGGCGCCGTCAGCGGTTTGCAAGGTGCGAACACGGCCGCCGTCGCTCAGTTCACTCTTGGGAATGAACGGCAGCCAGTCCGGCAGCGTGTTGAAGCCGCCGATCAATTGCCAGACCTGATCGGCCGAGGCCGGGATGTCGATATGTGCAGATGCAGATGCCATGGATAAACGTCTCTCTCAAGAATTCAAATAGTCAGGCTGTCGACCACGCCGCCATCGACGCGCAACGCAGCGCCCGTGGTAGCCGAGGACAGCGGCGAAGCAATGTAAGTCACCAGGTGCGCGACTTCTTCAACATCGGCGACACGCTGGATGATCGAGGTCGGGCGAGCCTTGAGCACAAAGGCGTCGGCTTCATCGCGCAAGTTGCGGCCAGACTCGGCGGCGGCATCCTTGAGCATGTCTTGCAGGCCATCGGTGAACGTCGGCCCCGGCAAAATCGCGTTTACCGTCACACCAGTGCCTGCCAAGCGCTTGGCCAAACCGTGGGACACCGCGAGGTTGGCGCTTTTCGTCACGCCATAATTGATCATGTCGGCCGGCGTCGCCACCCCGGATTCCGAGGACAGAAAGATCACCCGCCCCCAGCCCTGCTCGACCATCGCCGGCACGTAATGCCGCGCCAGGCGCACACCGGAAATCACGTTGACCTCATAGAAACGCGTCCACTCGCTGTCCGGCGCTTCGAAGAAATCGACGGCGTCGAAGATGCCAAGGTTATTCACCAGAATGTCCGCGCGCGGTTCGGCGGCGAACAGTGTCTGCGCGCCCTCCGCCGTGCCGAGGTCGGCCGCCAGACCGCGTAATTGCGCGCCCGGCACTTTTTCGCGAATGCTCGCCAGCGCCTGCTCGACCTTGCCGTTGTCGCGGCCGATCACCACCACCGTGGCGCCGGCTTCCGCCAGCGACTGGCTGATGCCCAGACCGATCCCAGCAGTGCTGCCGCTGACGATGGCCAGTTTTCCACTCAGATCAATCTTCATGCTTTCACCTCATCGATGGGTAATGGTGCACGTTCAGAAACCAGTTTTGCCTCACGCATGGCCTGCCAGAACCCGGCAGGAATCACCGCCGACAACGCCGCGACATCTTCAACGATGCGGCCCGGTTTGCTCGCGCCGGGAATCACCGCAGCAACGGCAGGATTGGCCAACGAAAATTGCAGCGCGGCAGCTTTCACATCAACGTTGTAAGCGGCGGCGATGCGTTTGATCTGTTCAACTTTAGCGATCACTTCCGGGCTGGCCTTCTGGTATTCGAAGTGCGAACCACCGGCCAGAATGCCCGAGCTGTAAGGGCCGCCGACGACGATTTCAACGTTCTGCGCCAGCGCCGAGTCCATCAAACGTTGCAACGGACGTTCGTGATCGAGCAGCGTGTAGCGCCCGGCCAGCAGGAAGCCATCAGGCTGCGCTTCGGTCAGATCGAGGGTCAACTCGCACGGTTCGACTTTGTTCACGCCCAGACCCCAGCCCTTGATCACGCCTTCTTCGCGCAAACGGGTCAGCACTTTGAACGCGCCAGTACGGGCCTGATTGAAGTATTCCAGCCATTGATCGCCGTAAAAGTCCTGAGCGATGTCGTGTACCCAGACGATGTCGAGGCGATCGGTTTGCAGGCGTTTGAGGCTGTCTTCGATCGAGCGCAGGGTCGCGTCGGCGCTGTAGTCATTGACGATTTTGTTCGGGCGACCGTGTTCGAACACGCCGCTTTTTTCGCCGAGATCGCGGGCTGCAGCGTCTTCGACTTCATCAAGAATCACCCGGCCAACCTTGCTGCTCAGCACATAGTCGTCGCGCTTGTATTGCTTCAAGGCTTCGCCGAGGCGAATTTCCGACAGGCCCGAGCCGTAAAACGGTGCGGTGTCGAAGTAACGCACGCCGGCATCCCACGCAGCATGCACAGTGGCCTGCGCTTCTGCTTCAGAAATGGCGCGGAACATGTTGCCCAGTGGCGCGGTGCCGAAGCCCAGTTGGCCGGGCAGTTTGTCTTTCAAGCTCATCGGATTGTCCTCATTCGTTGGTGGTCTGCGTGACCGTTGAGCAGATCCTAGATTGCGACACCGAGACCGTCCAAGACATAATGCGCAGTACTTGAGTCCCTATAGGTCTTACATGATCGACATCCGCCAATTGCGCTACTTCGTCGCCGTCGCCGAGGAAGAACACGTCGGCCGCGCCGCCGAACGGCTGCATATTTCCCAGTCGCCACTGAGCCGGCAGATCGCTCAGCTTGAAGAGCGCCTCGGTCTGACGCTGTTCGAACGCAGCCAGCAGCGCATTCGCCTGACCCGCGATGGCCAGACCTTTCTCGCCGAAACACGCGCACTGCTCACGCACGCCAATCGCCTCGAATCCCTCGGTAAGCGCTTGGGTCGTGGCGAAGAAGGCGGTTTGTGCATCGGCTATATCGAGAACGCCATGCACGCCGGGGTTCTGCCCAATGCCCTGCGTGTGTTGCGGGTCGATCGGCCGAATGTCCACGTCGCGCTGTACAACCTGAGTTCCGCCGAGCAACTCGAAGGCCTGCGTCAGCGTAGCCTTGATATTGCATTGGTGAGTGAGCCGCCGACCGATGACGACCCGGATCTGCTGGGTTTTCAGGTGCTGGATGACCCGATGCTGCTGGCGCTGCCGGAACAGCACCCGCTGGCGCAGCAGGCGGTGTTGAGTCCGCAGGATCTGGCGGATCAGGAATGGATCGGCGTGCAGCCACGGCAGGACGCGAGTGATGAGTTTGTCAGCGCCTGCATCCGCGCAGGGTTTACGCCGGATGTGCGCATGCAGGCGACTGAGCCATTTACCGCGCTGGGGCTGGTGGCATCGGGGCTGGGAATTGCGATGATTCAGAAAGGCCTGAGCCATAACGCACCGCCCGGAGTGGTGCTGCGTGAGGTGCCGTGGCTGGCGTTTACTACGCCGTTGTGGGCGGCGTGGCACCGGATCAATTTGCGGCCGTTGGTGGAAACCTTCCGCAAAGTCCTCACCGCCGAACAACCGATCCCTTGTGGGAGCGAGCCTGCTCGCGAAAGCGGTCTGCCAGTTACCGGCAATATTGACTGAACCACCGCATTCGCGAGCAGGCTCGCTCCCACAGGGGTTGGTGGCGTACGCAAATTCTGTGTGCACCGCCAATTACTGTAGGAGCTGCCGAAGGCTGCGATCTTTTGATCCTGTTCTTCTAAAAACAAGATCAAAAGATCGCAGCCTTCGGCAGCTCCTACGGGGATCTACACTGCAAGAGTGTGTATGCCGCCGTGAGAACGCCATGAGAATGTCAGCGCAAATGACCGTGGTCGCCGTGCTCGCCACCCTCGCCTATCTGGGCCTGGCGGTGTGGGGCATTGGTGGCGTGGGGATGTTCTTTTCCCACGGCTCGCTGGTGGTGGTCGCGCTGGCCACTGTGGCGATGGTGATCGCGTCGATGTTTACCGAGGTCAACCTGAGTTCCGGCGAACGCGAGGATCGCGCCAATCGCTGGGTGCTTCCGGCGTTTGGCGTGATTGGTTTGCTCAGCGGGTTTCTACCCGCGTACTGCGATCGGCTGAATTTCTGGACGTTTGGCGGCGAAGGTGTGCGCTGGCTTGGCGCGTTGTTGTTCATCATTGGCGGGGCGTTGCGCTTGTGGCCGGTGTTTGTGTTGGGCCACCGGTTCAGTGGGTTGGTGGCGATTCAGCCGGGGCATCGGTTGGTGACCGATGGGATTTATCAACACCTGCGCAACCCGAGTTATCTGGGGTTGGTGGTGAATGCGCTGGGATGGGCGTTGGCGTTTCGTTCAACTGTCGGGTTGCTGCTGGCGGCGCTGACGTTGATCCCGTTGATTGCGCGTATTCATTCAGAAGAGGCGCTGCTGCGCGGGCAGTTTGGCGCCGAGTATGACGCCTACTGCGCCCGGAGCCGGCGCTTGTTACCGGGTGTCTACTAACGCCGCACCCCCTGTAGGAGCTGCCGAAGGCTGCGATCTTTTGATCTTGGTCTTTTAAAAAAACAAGATCAAAAGATCGCAGCCTTCGGCAGCTCCTACAGGGGGACAGCTTCAGGCAGGCTGTAGGTGCAGGCCGTCGTTGTCGATTTGGAGGCGGATCGCATCGTAACTGGCCAGTGTCGCGTGCTCGGTTTCAAGCGGATGCTGATGCGTCGTGGTAATGATCACCAGCGACGCGCCCGCCGCTTCAGCGGCTTGAATCCCAACGGTTGCATCCTCAAAAATCAGACACTCCGCCGGCTCCAGCCCCAAACGTTTAGCCGCCAGCAAGTAACCCGCCGGATCCGGCTTCCCCGCCTTCACATCCTCAGCCGTAATCATCACCGCCGGCTCGGGAATCCCCGCCGCCGCCATCCGCCGCAATGCCAGATCGCGTGGAGCCGACGTCACCATGGCCCAACGATCCTTTGGCAATTGATTGAGAAACGCCGCCGCCCCCGGAATCTCGACAATGCCTTCAACATCCCCGATCTCCGCTGCGGTAATAAACGCCGCTTGTGCCTCCGCGTCCAAGCCCGGCAGGTTCAGGCGATTGATCGTGTCGATCGCCCGTGCGCCATGAATGGTCGGCAGAAACGCCTCGACATCGACGCCATGGCGCACGGCCCAGGCAGACCAGATCCGCTCGGCGGCGGCGATGGAGTTGAGGACGGTGCCGTCCATGTCGAACAGGAACGCGCCGAACGCGCGGTCGAAAAGATCATTGTGAGCAGACAAAGGGTCGCATCCTCTGGCAAGGGGCCGGGCAAATTTGCCCGGCAATGTAGCACTTGTCAGTGCAGACGCGGAGCCTTGGACTTGAAGGCACTCTCGACGCAATCGAGCAACTGGCCGATCGCCCAGGGTTTCTTGATGAACGCGACCGAGTGCTTGACCCCAGACGTCTCCGGCGTTTCATAACCGGACATGACCATCACCGGTTTGTCCGGCCAGCGATCGCCGACCAGGTTGGCCAGATCGGCGCCGTTGAGGGTGCCGGGCATGGTGATGTCGGTCAGCAATAGATTCACTTCCGGCGCGTGCTCGTCCAGATATAATTTGGCTGCGTCGGCGCTGCTATGCGGCTCGACCTTGAAACCTTCCTCCTGAAGAATTTCGCAAAGAAACTCCAGAATCAACGGATCATCCTCAACTACCAGAATCAACCCGCCAGGAAGGTGCGCGTCCGCCGTTGGTGATGGGCACATGAAACTGCACTCCCTGAATAGCATTAACGATTTAGCGGCTTGAATCCGCTGCTTATCTGGTATGAGCAGCGCGTTCTGTAGAAATTCATTTTTGATACAGGAGTTTTCTAAATGGTCGGATTGGCAATCCTGAGACAAACGTTCGAAGTGGCGTAATTGTGGTTAAAATGCCGGCCCATTTGCTTGCCGACCGTGACCGATGAACCCTGAAGCCCTCGCCACCCTCCACGCCCATTTGCTGCCGGCACTCGCCAGCGCACCGGGCGAAACCCGTCGCTTGTTTCATGGGCGCGGGCGTTGCTGGCCGGGGCTGGAACAGGTCACGGTGGACTGGCTGCAAGGCGTGGTGCTGGTGTCGCTGTTCAAGGAACCGGCGCCGGAGCAACTGCAAGATCTCAAGCGCGTATTGCTCAACATCACTTCTTCGGCCGAATGGCAGCAGTCCAAAGCGCACACGTTGCTGATCCAGCACCGTTATCTGCCGCAGAGCACCGCCGAATGGCTGTTGGGCGATGAGATCGAGGAAATGACCATCGTCGAGGGCGGTCTGCAATACCGCGTCGACCTGGGCCGCAAGCAGAACGCCGGGCTGTTTCTCGACATGCGTTACGGGCGCAACTGGGTGCGCGAACAGTCCGACGGCAAGCGCGTGCTGAACCTGTTCGCCTACACCTGCGGTTTCTCCGTGGCGGCCATCGAGGGTGGCGCCAGCCATGTGGTCAATCTGGACATGTCCCGCGCCGCGCTCAGCCGTGGTCGAGACAATCACCGTTTGAATGGCCATGACACCGGCAAAGTCAGCTTCCTCGGCCACGACCTGTTCAAGTCCTGGGGCAAGGTGATCAACAGCGGCCCTTACGATCTGGTGATCATCGACCCGCCGTCGTTTCAGAAAGGCAGTTTTTTGCTGACCAAGGATTATCAGCGCGTGTTGCGGCGTCTGCCGGAGTTGCTGACGGCGGACGGCACGGTGCTGGCCTGCATGAATGATCCGGCGTTTGGTTCGGACTTTTTGATTGATGGCGTGACGCAGGAGGCGCCGAGTTTGCGCTTTGAACAGCGGCTGGAGAACCCGCCGGAATTTCCCGACATCGATCCCGAAAGCGGCCTGAAAGCCCTCGTCTTCAAACGCACTTCCTGACACAACCCAAATCCCTGTAGGAGCTGCCGAAGGCTGCGATCTTTAGATCCTGATCTCTTAAAAACATGATCAAAAAATCGCAGCCTTCGGCAGCTCCTACAGGGGGGTGGAGAGTCAGTTCGGGCGCAGCACCAGGGCGAATAGCTCACCATGTCCGGTGACATTGAGCTTTTGATAGAGATTGCGCCGATGCACTTTCACCGTTTCCGGCGATATGCCCATCTGCTGGGCGATCGCCTTGCTGGAGAAACCCTGCAAGATCAGCCGCGCCGTGTCGTTTTCACGCACCGTCAGCCGCGCATCAAAACGATCCAGCAACGTCGCCAGATCGCCGACCAGCACTTCAGCAACCGCCCCTTGCGGCGGCAATAGCTGCACATGCCGGCGCATCGCCGCCAGCACCCAGTCGCGCACACACAGCAACCGGCCCTGCTCGGCCATTTCGAACGGCGTCGAACGTCCCATCGATAAGCCCAAAACGCTGCCATCGACGTTAATCATGAACTGCAGTTCATCCGCGCCCACCACCGAGCGGAAGTAGCTCTGGTAGTACTCGCTCTGCAAAAACTGGTCAGGCGCCACCGACGCCAGGCTGTGCAAGCCATCAGCGAGCCCCGCCGAAGCGGCCTGATAAAACGGATCGAGCAGGTACATGCCGGCGGTGTAATCGGCGAGGTTTTCCTGCTCCTCGACAGCGCCCTTGCTGTCGATATCAATCAGCAATTGCGGCGCCTGGCCCGCCTTCATCACCGCGACCAAGGCGTTATCCATCGGCACCAGCAGGCGCAAGGTATCGACCAGCGCCCGCCAGAATCCGTCCTGCCCGACACAGGTGAAGACCCGCGCCAGACTTTGATGCACAGGCAATTCCTGCAACAACGCGTCCACGCTCTACCCCTTTTGTGTAACCCATGATGGGAATGGGTCAGGCGCGATCGGATCGATAGGCTGACCGCACTTGATCAACACCGGCCGCAGCGGCCAGAAGTGCCGAATCATGCGGGGTCATCGGAGGGATATCAACCGGTGACCACTGATCAGCAAGACCAACGCATTTCCTGTAGGAGCTGCCGCAGGCTGCGATCTTTTGACGTTGTTTTTGCAGATCAAAAGATCGCAGCCTGCGGCAGCTCCTACAGAGATCGCGACACATGTAAGATTTTTATGGAGAGACAGAAATCAATGAAACCTCGTGCCCGTGACCTCAACATCCGCATTGGCCAGATGCAGCCCGGCCCGCTCAATGCGATCACCGACGTGCCCGGTGTGCGTGTCGGCCACAGCAACGTGCGCGGTAAAAGCACGGCCGGTCGTGACATTTTCACTGGCGTCACCCTGATCGAACCGCGTCAGGGTTCGACCAACCAGCAACCGTGTTTCGCTGGCGTGCATGTGCTCAATGGCAACGGTGACGCCAGCGGTCTTGAGTGGATTCGCGAGGCGGGCTTGTTGACCAGTCCGATCGCCTTCACCAATACCCACAGCCTCGGCGTGGTGCGCGATGCGCTGATTGTGCTGGATCGTCAGCAGCAACCGGACGATGGCCGTCTCTACTGGAACATGCCGGTGGTGCTGGAGACTTACGACGGGTTGCTCAATGACATCAACGGCTTCCACGTCAAACCTGAACATGTCGCCGAAGCCCTGCACAACGCGGTCGACGGCCCGGTTGAGGAAGGCGCGGTCGGCGGAGGCAGCGGCATGATCTGCCATGAATTCAAGGGCGGCATCGGCACTTCGTCGCGGCGATTGAGCGCTACGCAGGGCGGCTGGACAGTGGGCGCGATCGTCCAGGCCAACTATGGCATTCGCAATCAGTTACGGGTTGACGGCTACCCGGTCGGGCGCTACATGGAACAGAAGGATTCACCGTTTTTGCGCGCCGCATTGCCGCACCCTGGCATGGGTTCGATCGTGGTTTGCCTGGCCACCGATGCGCCGTTGTTGCCGCATCAGTGCACACGCCTGGCGCAACGGGCGAGCGTCGGTCTGGCGCGCACCGGTGGCGGCAATGAAGATCAAAGCGGCGACATCTTTATCGCCTTCGCCACGGGTAATGATCACGTGCCGCCGGCGGCCTATGAAAGCAAAGGTGCGCCGACGTGTGACGGCTTGCGGATGGTCAATAACGATCACATCAGCGAGCTGTTTCTGGCCGCCACCGAGGCGGTTGAGGAAGCGATCATCAATGCCTTGCTGGCCAGCGAGAGCACTGAAGGCAATGGCCATTCGGTTCAGGGGCTGGATGCACAAACCTTGCTCGCCGCCCTCGAAAAGGCAGGCTGGCCCGGCTCGCGATAACCCCACAAATCCCTGTAGGAGCTGCCGAAGGCTGCGATCTTTTGATGTTGTTTTTCAAGATCAAAAGATCGCAGCCTTCGGCAGCTCCTACAGGGGTTATGTGAACATCTGATAACCGAGTTTCCGGGCCACTTGGAGTTGCGCCTGCGGCTCGCGCAATTCTGACTCCGGCAGCAACGTCGAGCTCAGCACCGTCGCCCCGCTGTAATCGAAAATCCCGTGTTCAATCTGCGCCTTCATCGCCGCACCGTAACCGTGACGTTCATAGGTGCGTTCGTCCGCCCCGGCGAGTTGTACAAGGTGCACGCGCAAACGCTGCAGCAACTTCACATGCTTCAAGTCACCCGCAAAATCGAACGCCCAGCCATTGCTGAACACCCGATCAATCCAGCCCTTGAGCAGCGCCGGCATCGACCACCAGTAAACCGGGTAAACCAGCACCAACGCATCGGCGCGATCAATGCGTGCCTGTTCCGCCAGCACATCCTCCGGCGGCGAGGCCTCGCGATGATGCACGGCAAAATCCGCTGCGCCGAAACGCGGTTCGAAGCCTTCAGCGTAGAGATCGGCGATCTCGAAGGTGTTGGCCGGATCGGCTTCGGTCAGGCCGGCAGCAATTTGTGTGGCAACGCTGTGGGTCAGTGAGCGCGGATCGTGATGAGCAACAACAATCAATGCGTGCATGGCAATTCTCCGGTTGGTGAGGCAGACCAAGGCTTATATACTCTTGGTAAGTTACGAAGCTTAAGTTACCTTTGGTATATAAACCATGTCAACTGATCAACTGACCAAACAGAATTCCCCCGCGCAACCGCGCAAACGCCTTTCCCGTGAGGATCGCCTGCGCCAGTTGCTTGATGTCGCCTGGCAGATCATCCGCGCCGAGGGCACCGATGCGCTGACCCTCGGCTATCTCGCCGAAAAGGCCGGCGTGACCAAACCCGTGGTCTACGACCATTTCGTCACCCGCGCAGGGTTACTCGCGGCGCTGTACCGCGATTTCGATGCACGCCAGACCGTGGTGATGGACGCCGCGATCGCCGAATGCGAGCCGACACTCGTCGGCACCGCCTCAGTGATTGCCAAGGCGTATGTCGATTGTGTGATGTTTCAGGGAACGGAAATTCCGGGGATCATCGCCGCGCTGGCGAGCACCCCGGAACTGGAGAAAATCAAGCGGGAGTACGAGGCGATCTTCCTCGAAAAGTGCCGCCGCGACCTGGCGCCCTACGCTAATGGTGGACTGATTACCGCAGCCGCTTTGCGTGCAATGCTCGGCGCCGCCGAAGCGCTGTCGCACGCTGCCGCCAACGGTGAAATCAGCGCCGAGGACGCGATCAACGAGTTGTTCGCAACCATCATCGCAATGGTCGAACGCGCCACTGTCAGGCTCTAGTGCAGGGTCAGTCGCTGACGGACAAATTCTTCCGTGTGGCGAGTGGTTTGATCCAGATGGCGATCGCGCTGCTTCTCGGCATCGAGCATCGCGCGCTTGCTGTTTTTCTGTAGCAGATACGTGTGAATCTGCTGCACTTCCAGTGAGCGGTAAATCGGCGTGGTGTCGATGAAACCGCGCAAGCCGTTGCTGCGGTAATGCCGGGTGCTCATCAGCACTTGAGTTTCACGCGAGCCGATCACCTCAAAGCCCAGCGCTTCGAAATACGGGACTTTGCCGACCGTGCAGCCCAGCTCCGCATGCGGATAACGGCCGAGCATTTCACCGATCATCGCCCGCGCCACGCCTTGCCGCCGGTGCCCTTCGCGCACCGCCATGTAGGCGACGCTGCACGCTTCCCAGTCGCCCTGCACCGGCAGGTACAAAAGGAAACCGATCACCTGTTCCGGATCTTCATCGGCGGTCGCCACCAGCAACTCGACTTCGGTGCCCTTGTCGCCATTCAACGCTTCCAGATACAAATGCACCTCGTAGCCCACCGCGTACTGATACACGTTGTACAGCAGGTTGCTCGGGCCCAGGCCAACCGCGCTGATGTCGGTCAGGTAGTCGACGACCATTTGCAGAATCTGGCTGTTGACGCCCTCGGGGCATGGGGATTTGTAGTGGGTGATGCGAGGCATGGCAGCTGAACTCCGGCAGAAAACCGCGACATCATACCTTGTCCCTGCGCCAACCCCTGTAGGAGCTGCCGAAGGCTGCGATTTTTTGATCTTGTCTTTTAAAAACAGGATCAAAAGATCGCAGCCTTCGGCAGCTCCTACATTGGAAAATCGGGGAGGTATTACTGCTGCGGCGCCACCACTTTGATTTTGATCGCGATGTCCTTCGACACCACCGTGTCCGCCCACTCCCCCGCGCCGAGCCCAAACTCGTCGCGCTTGAGCAGCAGCTCACCGTCAAAAATGCCGATGGCGTTCTCCGGCTTCAATTCAACCGGCACCTGCACGTCGCGGGTAATGCCTTTGAGGGTGAGCTGGCCGGCAATCAGATAGCGGTTTTCGGCCACTTTCGTGAAATGGCTCGATTCGAATACCGCGACGGGGAATTTTTCCGTGTCAAACCACGCCGGTTTCACCAGTTCGGTGTTGGCGTCTTCGCTGCCGGCATCGATGCTGGTGAGGTCGATGTGCAGCGTGGCATGGGCATTGGCGAGATTGTCGGAATCGAAGCTCAGCGTCGCCTCGAACTTGCCGAACGTGCCGTACATCCGCGAGCCCATCTGGTTATAGGTGAAGCTGATCTGACTGGCGGTCGTGTTGACCCGGTTGTATTCAACCGCCTGCGCAATCGGCACGGCGCACAGGCAAAGCACGGCAGCGAGCAGCAATCGGATCGACATGGGATTCTCCGGGCAGCGCTTGCCGTCGAGGGCCTCGATTGACTTAAGCAAACATCCGCCGGTTACGCCACTTCGGGATCAGGGTTTGAAGTTCAAACCATCCGCTCGATCTTCTGATGCTTCCACACCAATTTGTAATACAGCGTCTGCAACACCAGCATCCCCAGATACGCCACCGGAAACGCCATCCACACACCCTGCAAACCGTACTGGCCATCAAGCCAGTACGCCGCCGGCAACTGCACGCCGACCACACAAATAATCGCAATGATCACCGGCACCAGCACCGTGCCGCTGGCGCGCATGATCCCGCCGATGATCGCCTGGAAGCCGAACACCAACAGGCTCCAGAGCATGATGTGCAGCAGATGCTCGGCCATCGCCCGGGTCGAGTCTTCGGTCAGGAACAAGCCAAGCAACCAGTGCGACAGCAGATAACCCAGCACAATCAACCCACCGGTCAGGCACACGTTGATCAGCAAACCCGTGCGCAGAATCGGCGCCATGCGCTCCAGACGCCCGGCACCAATCGCCTGTGCGCCCAGAATCGACGCAGTGATGGCAATCGATAACGCCGGAAACTGCACGTAGTTAACGATCTGCGTCACCGCGCCATACGCCGCCGTTGCCTGCGAACCGTGCTGATTCACCAGCGCCAGAATCACCAGTTCCGACAACGACAGGACAATCATCTGCACGCCGGTCGGCAGGCCGATACGCAGCACCTTGCCGAGGATTGCACCGTTAAGCCGCAGCGCTGCAAAAAACTCTCGATCCGGCGCCAGCGGATGGCCCTTGCGGATCAAGCGCCACGCCAGCCACGCCATCGCCGCGAGGTTACCGGCGAGGCCCGCGTACGCCGCACTTTGAATGCCCAGTTGCGGCAGGCCAAACCAGCCGCGAATCAACGCCGGAGTCAGCGCCAGGCCTACACTGGTCGAGACGATCAGCGCCAGCAGTGGCGACAGTGTGTCGCTCACCCCGCGCAGCAATTGCGTGAACAGCACAAACACCAGCATCGACGGCAGAATCCACATCATCACGTGCGCGTAGGCCACCGCATCGTCCAGCACATCCGCCGGCGTGCCCAATCCGGTCAACGCCTGCCGCGCGAACACACTGCCGAGCACCGCCGCGATCAAACCAATCAGCACACCCAGCAACAACGTTGCGCCGGCGATGGCTTTAACCATGTGCGGCTCGCGCGCGCCCCACGCCTGACCGATCAACACGCCCGCGCCCGCACCAAGGCCGATGACCAGCGCGATAAAGAAGAAGATGATCGGAAACATCCCCGACACCGCCGCCAGCGCCTGAGTGCCGAGCATCTGGCCGATGTAAATGCTGTTCACCGTGCCCGACATCGACTGCAGAAAATTCGACAACACCATCGGGGCGAGGAACAACAAATACGTTTGCCAGAGGGGTTTGGTGACGGCTGGGGTTTGCATGGGGCAGGAGGTCCATCTCGACGGCAGGAAGGCTTAAGGAGGATAGCTTCGATGAGTTGTCGGCGGGGCGCAATTAACATTTAAGCTTCGTGTTTAATTTCGCCCTGAAGCGATGCCGGAGTCTGTGGTAAACAACACTCCACCCATTGTTCGTGATTGAGATTTTGCTCATGCCGCACGTTACAAATCTGCTGACCAGCGCCCTCCTCGCTCTCCTCGCCGGCAGCGCTTGCGCCGCCACGCCCAGCGCTGCTCCCGAAGCCTTGAAGCCATTGTTGATGACGTTGAACGAGCGCCTGAACATCGGCGATCT
The DNA here is from genome assembly GCF_044753305.1 of Pseudomonas sp. NPDC088429. Taxonomy (NCBI): domain Bacteria; kingdom Pseudomonadati; phylum Pseudomonadota; class Gammaproteobacteria; order Pseudomonadales; family Pseudomonadaceae; genus Pseudomonas; species Pseudomonas sp. NPDC088429. Next base: position 89,977 of record NZ_JBIVMX010000012.1, read on the forward strand.
GGTAGCGCTGACCAAGTGGGACAGCGGCAAGCCGATTCAGGACAGCGCGCGTGAAGCGCAGGTGATTGCCAATGCGCGCACGCTGGCCGCCGAGCGCAAACTTGATGCTGAAGACGTGGCGCAATTGATTGCTGCGCAAATGGAGGCCAATAAACTGGTGCAGTACGGTTTGCTCGCACAATGGCAAGCGGCGGGTGTGGCGCCGGACACTGCACGCCCGGATCTGGGCAAGCAGATTCGGCCGCGACTGGATGAGCTGCAGAGCCGATTGTTGCAGCAGTACGCTGATTTCGCGCCTTACCGTCGGGATCCGAATTGTTCGAGCTGGCTGGCGGAAGCGCGCAAGGGGTTGGCGCGGGATGCGCTGCATGAGTTGGCGTTGATGCGGGGCACCGGTGAATTGTGTGTGCGGGCGGCGAGGTAATAAAGTCAAAAGATCGCAACCTGCGGCAGCTCCTACAAGGGTCAGCGACGTGTCTGACAAATCCTGGCGCAAGTGACGACTGGCGGTCGGTCGATCATTGCGCATACCATCCGGCCACAACTTCAAAACAGAATCCGCTCGCCCATGCTCAAAGCCAGTCTGCGTAGCCATCTCACTCTTTGGTTTGCCGGTTTATCCCTGCTGACGCTGCTGAGCGTGGGTTTCTACGTCGGTCATATCGCCACCGAGCAGATGAAACAGGCCAGTGGCAATGCGCTGCTGAGCACCGCGCGCTCGGCGGCGGCATTGCTTGGCGAACAGTTGCGCGAGCGGCAACTTGAGGTTTATTTGCTCAGTCGAGCGCCGCATCTGGAGCGCGGCGATCTGGACAACCCGGCGATTCTCAAGTCGATGCAGTTGCGCACCCAGGCTCGCGCCGAATATGCGTGGATGGGCGTGGCCGATGCCGACGGTCTCGTGCATCAGGCCGTAAACGGTTTGCTGGTCGGTCAATCGGTGCAACAACGGCCGTGGTTCCAGGCTGGTCTGCGCAATGAGTACACCGGTGATCCGCACGAAGCCGTGTTACTCGCCAAATTGCTGCCGGGATTGCCGAATGGCGAACCGTTGCGCTTCATTGACTTCGCCGCGCCGATTCACAACGCCGAGGGCCAAGTGATTGGTGTGCTGGGGGCTCACGCACACTGGAGCTGGGTGACGCGGATTGTCGAATCGGCAGCGGTGTCGCACAAGGATTCGGCGCCGGATCTCGAAGCGCTGATCATCGATCATGACGGTAAAGTGCTGTACCCGGAGGCGTTGATGGGCCAACAGGTCGCGGCCAACGATCCGAACTCGCCGGGCTGGACGGTCGGCAACGGCTATCTGACCAGTCGCGTGACCGTGCCGACACCGTCGAGCACTGCATTGTCGTGGTCGATTGCTGTGCGCCAACCGCTGGACACTGCCCTGCAACCGGCTCGCCTGCTGCTCTACAAACTGTTGCTGTTGGGCGTGTTCGCGGCAATCGGTTGTGGCTTGGTGGCGTACTACCTGGCGCTGTACCTCAGCCGCCCGATTGAACAACTCGCTCGCTCGGCCAAACGCGTACAGAACAATCAGCCCGGCGCACACTTCCCGCTGCAACATCCGGTGCAGGAGATTGCCCAACTCGGCCAGTCGATCGATGCGATGACGCAATCACTGCTCGGCAAAGAACGTCAGTTGCAGGACGCCAATGCCTCGCTGGAAGCCACCGTCGCGCAGCGCACGGCGGCCCTCACCCAAGCCAACGCCGAACTGCTCAGTCTGGCGACTCACGACTCCCTGACCGGCGTTTTCAACCGTCGTCGCTTCGACGAAAAGCTTACCGAGTACAACCTGCTGTTCCGCCGTACCGGCCGCCCGTTTGCCTTGCTGCTGATCGACGCCGATCATTTCAAACGGATCAACGACACCTACGGCCACGCCATCGGTGATGACGTGCTGGTGCAACTGGCGCAACTGATTCGCGAGAGCACCCGCAGCACCGATTTCGTGGCGCGCTATGGTGGTGAAGAGTTCGCGGTGTTGTTGCCGGAAGTCGCGCAACCGGATACCCCTGAAGTGGTCGCCGAGAAAATCCGCACAGCCATCGCCAACGCGCATTTCCCTCATGTCGGCAACATGACCGTCAGCATCGGCATCGGCCTGGCGGATCCGGCTGACAACAGCCAGACCCTGCTGATCAAACGCGCTGACCAACAGCTGTACCGGGCAAAAGCCGCCGGGCGTAATCAGATCGCCTGATCAGCCCTGCTTCACTTCACAGATCCCGTTGGCCTTGTTCTTCCCGGTGTACGACACCCCCGGTGAACCATCGGGATTGATGCTCAGCGAAATGGTCACGCTCGCGCCTTTGGCCTCGAAATAGTTGTCGTTGAATTTCTTCAGCTTGGCTTCCTTGCCATTGATATAGATCGGCCCGCCCTCATCGGCGTGAACTTCGATCTTGCCCGGGCAAGTGGCATTGAGCATCGGGATGGCAGCGTGGGCCACTGATGCGATGAGCAACAAAGGTGCTCCCAGCAACAAAGATTTCATGGAAAGCTCCTTGGTTTCGGCGACATGCCGCGCTGTCAGCAATAACTCAAAATCGCCCATCCCACCAGTGTCACCGTTGTCGCGGGGGGTCAGGTATTGGTTTTCAACTTCGTCCACAACCGCGTCGTCAGCCGCGCAATCGCTGCCGGCAGTTCTTCGACGGTGAACAATTTGTCCATCACTTCTTTTGGCGGATAAATCGCCGGATCGCCGATCACGTCCTGATTGAGAAACTCATTGGCCGCCGCATTCGGATTGGCGTAATGGATGCTGTTGCTGATGTTGGCAATTACCTTCGGTTCGAGCAGGTAGTTCATGTAGGCGTAGCCGTTCTTTTCATGCGGCGCGCTTTTCGGCATGACCATCATGTCGAACCACAACGTCGTGCCTTCGGTCGGGATCGAATAGGCGATGTCGATGCCGTTTTTGGCTTCCTTGGCGCTCGCCGCCGCTTGAACAATGTCACCGTTGAAACCGATCACCGCGCAGACGTTGCCGTTGGCCAGGTCGCTGATGTATTTCGAGGCGTGGAAATACTGAATGTACGGGCGGATTTTCAGCAAGGCCTGCTCGGCTTGTTTGTAGTCGGCCGGTTCGTGGCTGTGCGGCGGCAAGCCGAGGTAGTTGAGGGTGATTGGCAGCACCTGTGTCGGGTTGTCGATGATCGCCACACCGCACTGGCTCAGTTTCTTGATGTTCTCTTCGTCGAAAAACATCTTCCACGAGCGGGTGATGTCGGTGTTGCCGAAGATCGCTTTGATTTTTTCGACGTTGTAGCCAATGCCGGCCGTGCCCCACATGTACGGGTAGCCGTACTGATTACCCGGATCGTTGACTTCGAGTTTCTTCATCAGCACCGGGTCGAGGTTTTTCCAGTTCGGCAGTTGCGACTTGTCGAGTTTCTGGATCGCCCCGGCCTTGATCAGGCGCGAGAGAAAGTGGTTCGACGGGCTGACCACGTCATAACCGGTGTTGCCGGTCATCAACTTCGACTCCAGCACTTCGTTGCTGTCGTGGATGTCGTAAGTGGTCTTGATGCCGCTGGTCTGGGTGAAATTGGCCAGCGTGTCCGGGGCGATGTAGCTGTTCCAGTTGGAAATATTGACGGTTTCGTCGGCACAAGCGGCCGCCGACGTTGCAGCGAGGGCGATCGCCAGGGTGAGCGTATTGATGCGCATGTTCTATCACCTGAAAGGAAGTGGCTTTTGTTCTTCTGCGGTACGCGGATTTTCAGATTTCTGTTCTGGCCCTGACCGCCTCCACGCGCATGCGAAGCATGGCACCGATGTCGAAGAAAGGACGCGGCGGCAACCAGCCGGGTTCGGCGCGTTGCATCACCGATTGCAGCAGTGGCGAGTCAACGCCCGAGGCCAGTTCTGCCAGGAGTCGGCCCCACAAGGTTCCGCGCGCAACGCCGGAACCGTTGCAACCCGCCACGGCGTACACGCCCTCTTCCACCCGGTCGAAATACGCCTGACCGCTGCGGGTAGCGCTCAAGTGGCCGGTCCAGGTGAATTGAATGTCGCGCTCGTCGAGGAAGGGAAAACGCCGCTGCAATCCAAGTACATGATGCTGGCGACGTTGCGCGAGTGCGCCGTTGGACAGGTCGCGCGTGCGGTATTCGGCGGTGTTGCGGATCATCACGCGGCGATCCGGGGTCAGGCGCACGGTGGCGCCGAGCGGCCGGGTCGAGAGCACGCCCCACGGCTCGACCGCGCCAATCGCCTGAAACTCGTGATCGGTCAGCGGCCGCGTCAGGCTGGCGCTGAGTTCCATGGGGAATGTGCCGCTGTCGTTGATGCCGACCCGAGGAATAAACGCGTTCAGACACACCAGCACTTTCTTCGCTTCCACGCTGCCGTTAGCCGCGTTGGCGCGCAGCCCGCCCTGACTCAGACGCTCGACACTGGCGATGTCGGTGTCCTCATACACGGTGATGTTGCCCGGCAGTGCGTTGAGCAAACCTTTCACATACTTGGCCGGTTGCAGCAGCGCATTGCCATGGCCACACCAGATCGCGGCGGCGTAGTGACGGGTGCCGAGTTTTTGCGCCAGTTGTTCGCCCTGCAGAAATTCCGCCCGAGCGCCGAGCGCGCGCAACGTCGCCAGTTTGGCCTCGACATGATCAAGCTTGGCCGCGTCATTGACCGCAAAGTAATAACCGCTGTCGCGAAAGTCGCACTCGATCGCGTGCTGGCCGATGCGCTGACGGACTTCTTCGCTGGCCGCCCGGGAAATCATCGTGTCGGTTTCGAACCCGGCAAATCCGGCGGTGCCGATCAATTCGCTGTGCGCCGGGTGTTCGTGAGCAACGACAAACCCCGAGTTACGCGCTGAAGCGCCTTGCGCCGCGCGCTGCCGGTCGACCACGACGATGCGCGCCTGCGGGTGCATGTCGGCGAGCGTGTGTGCAGCGCTGAGCCCGGTAATGCCGGCGCCAATCACCAGCCAATCGGCCTTCTGCGCGCCGCTCAGGCGACCGCGCTCCGGCGAATGGCCAGCCTGCGCGATCCAGCCGCATATGTTTTCCATGCATCACCTCATAAGACTGTCGTTCAACGGCTTGCCTCTGTGTAAAGTGCATGCGTGAATCGCATGGACACCTTGAGAAGATCGCCGCCAGAGCTAGAATCTATAAGGTCTTCGTCAGACCGACCAACGTTATAAAATCATCGAGCCATTCTGAAATCGCATGGATAAAATTCGCCACGTACCGTCCCTTCAGGCCATGCAGGCACTGGTCGAAGTCGCCGATTGCGGCAGCTTCACCTTGGCGGCGCAGAAGCTGTGCCTGACCCAAAGCGCAGTCAGTCGGCAAGTTCAGCAATTGGAGGGTCACTTCAATGTCGCGCTGTTTATCCGCACCAGCCGCAGCCTGCGCCTCACCGCAGAAGGCGAGCAGGTGCTGGCCAGCGCGCGCAGCATTCTCGAACAACTGAAAAATCTCGAAGAGCGCCTCGCCCCACAGGAGCGGCCATTCCGCATCCGCATGCACGTGTCACTGGCGGTGCGCTGGCTGCTGCCCAAACTCAGCGACTTTTACCTCAGCCATCCCGAGGTTTCCTTGGCGATTGAGACGGTCGCCACCGAAGTGGTTGAGCCGGCCAGCGACAGCGACGCGTACATTTTGTATCTGCCGCAAGCGACCAGCGACCCGGCGTATCTGACGCTGTTTGAAGAAACGCTGGTGCCGGTGTGCGCGCCCAATCTGCCGGGCGCACCACGATCAGTGGACGAGTTGCAGCGTTTTGCCTTGCTGCATCGCTCGGCTGATCGTCAGGCGTGGTTCGAATGGCTGGCGGCGAATAACGGCAAACCGCTGGAGGATTACCGGCACATCCCGTTCAATCTTGATGAGTTGGCACTGGATGCGGCGGCGCGCGGGTTGGGCGTGGCGGTCACGGACATGACGCTGGCGGCGGAGTCGCTGGAGCGCGGCGTGCTGGTGGTGCCGTTCGGCCCACCGCTGAAAACCGGCGGCATTTATTCGCTGTGCTTGCAGCCGTCAGCGGCGACGCACCCGGCGTGTGCATCGGTGATGCAATGGTTCACCAAACAAACCCTCAACCCCCAATCCCCGTAGGAGCTGCCGAAGGCTGCGATCTTTTGATCTTGCCCTTAAAAACCAGATCAAAAGATCGCAGCCTTCGGCAGCTCCTACGGGTGTTCCGAGAAGGTTTGAAGGTAGGCGAGCAGGTTGTCGAGTTTCTCTTCATCGCTCAGGCCCCAGAAAATCATCCGCGTGCCCGGCACCACGCCTTTCGGGTCTTTGAGATACGCCCTCAACGTGTCGGCATCCCAGGTCACGCCGGAGTTTTTCATCGCGTCGGAATAGACGTAATTGGCTGAAGTACCGGCAGGCCGACCGACGATGCCGTTGAGTTCCGGGCCGAAACCGGGGCGGGCCGACTCACCGACCTGATGGCAACCACCGCACAAACGCGGGAAGATTTTTGCCCCCGCTTCAGGGTCGCCGGCGGCTTGGGCGGATGAGCAGGTGGCGATCAGGCTCAAGGCCAGAGACAGTAAGGTAGTGGTTTTCATCGAACGATCCAAAAACAGGCGCTACACAATTGCGGCAAGCCTAACATTTTGTGCAAGGCAGTTTTTTACAGGTAAGCGCCGATGATCTTTCTGACGGTGATCAATGCCTGACGCAAAACGGCCATGTCCACCGAGCCCAGCGCCAGCCGAATCGCGTGCGGCACATGGGCGGACACCGCAAACGGTTCGGCCGTGGTGACGGAGATCTGATGCTGCTGTAGTTCCACGACGATCTGATCGGCGCGCACATCTTCCGGCAGTGGCAGCCATAAAAAGTATGAAGACGGATGGCCGATGCACGACAGCCCTTTGAGCAATTCCGCGGCCAATTTTTGCCGTGCCTTGGCGTCATTGCGCTTCTGTTCCTCAAGCTCAATGACGGTGCCATCGTCGAGCCAGCCGCAGGCAATCGCAGTCATCACGCCGGGCGTGTTCCAGGTCGTGGCGCGAATGACGCGTTCCAGCGCCGGCACCATCCCCACGGGCGCGGCGATGAATCCGACGCGCAAACCGGTGGCGATGTTTTTCGACAGTCCGGACACGTACACCGTGCGCTCGGGCGCCAGATCAATCAGCGGGCGCGGTGGGTTTTCCACCAGAAAGGCGTAGGCCGCATCCTCGAGGATTGTCAGATCATGCCGTCGGGCGATCGCCACCAGTTGCTCACGCTGCTCATGCGGCGCCACCCAACCCAACGGATTGTGCAACGTCGGCATGCTGTAAACGGCGCGCACCGAGCGCTGCCGACAAAGCTTGTCCAGTGCCTGCAAATCCGGGCCGTGCGCGGTCAGCGGGATCGCCACCACTTCCAGATGCAGCGCTTCGGCCAGCACTTTGAACCCGGAATAGGTCAACGCGTCAGCGGCAATCACATCACCCGGTTTGAGCAACGCCATCAGCGTCACCGCCAGCCCTTGCTGCGCACCGTTGGCGATCAGCACTTGCTCGGCCTCGACCTGCACGCCACGGCTTAGCAGATGTTGCGCGACCGACGCGCGCTCATGAGCGCGACCGGCGTGCGGCTGATAGCGCAGCAACGCTTCGAGATCGCCCGACAACGCCAACTGCCGCAGCGCCGTGCGCAACAGATCCGCCTGACCGGGCAACGACGGGTAGTTGAAATTGAGGTCGATCATGCCGACCGCGACATCCTTCTGATCGATGCCCTGCCCCGGTGACAACGAGGTTTCTCGCACAAAGGTGCCGCGCCCAGCCTCGCCACTGACCAGGCCCATTGCCTCCAGCTCAGCATAAACCCGTGAAGCGGTGACCAGCGCCAGCCCTTCGCTCGCCGCCAATTGCCGGTGCGTCGGCAGGCGCGTGCCCGGCGACAGGCGACCCGAGCGAATGTCATCGGCGTAAGTATCAACCAGCGTCTTGTATCGGGAGCGCGGCATGTCGGCTGTATCCATGACAATTCTTTGATTGTCCTGATTCTCAGCCATAGGATTGAAATGACGCAACCCCACTTTTGAGCGCGCCCCGATATGGAACGAACCTCGAATCTGACAAACCCGGCACTGGAAAAAACCAGCGGCTGGATCAACGGCTTTATTGGCGTGGTGATTTTCAGCGGTTCGCTGCCAGCCACGCGATTGGCGGTGCTGGAATTCGACCCGGTGTTTCTCACGGTATTGCGTGCCGCCATCGCTGGGGTATTGGCCGTGGCACTGCTGTGGCTGTTTCGCGAACGGCGCCCCACACGCGATCAGTGGCTGTCGTTGTTCATCGTGGCGATGGGCGTGGTGCTCGGATTTCCGCTGCTGACTGCGTTGGCATTGCAACACGTGACGTCAGCACATTCGATTGTCTTTGTAGGATTGCTGCCACTGGCGACAGCGATTTTCGGCGTGTTGCGCGGTGGTGAACGGCCGCGTCCGGTGTTCTGGATTTTCTCGGTATTCGGCAGTGCGCTGGTGGTGGGGTTTGCGATCTCTCAAGGCCTGACCGCTTCGCCAACCGGCGACTTGCTAATGTTGGCCGCCATCGTCGCCTGCGGTCTGGGCTACGCCGAAGGGGCGAAATTGTCGCGCAGCCTCGGCGGCTGGCAGGTGATTTGCTGGGCGCTGGTGCTGTCGCTGCCGCTGATGGCGGTGCTCAGTCTGTGGCTGGCGCCCGCCTCGTTCAGCACCATCAGCCTGTCGGCATGGCTGTGTCTGGGCTATGTGTCGCTGTTCAGCATGTTGATCGGTTTTGTGTTCTGGTATCGCGGCCTGGCGCAGGGCGGGATTGCGGCGGTGGGTCAGTTGCAGTTGTTGCAGCCGTTTTTTGGTTTGGCGCTGGCGGCGACGTTGCTGCATGAACACGTCAGCGTCGGCATGCTCGCGGTGACGTTGGGCGTCATTCTGTGTGTCGCCGGGGCGAAGAAGTTCGCCAAATAATCTCTAGGCGCCAGCCTTCCACTCGCGCGGGCTGAGCCCGGTCTTGCGGCGAAACGCGCGAGCCAGCGCCGAAGGGCTTTCGTAACCGACCTCTGCGGCGATCAGCGCAATCGGCGTGCCCTCGCGCAAACGTTTCTGCGCCAGGCTGACCCGCCAGCTCAGCAGATAATCGGCCGGCGTCTGCCCGACCACGCGGCGAAACTGCTCGGCAAAACTGGCGCGCGAGAGGTTGGCGACGCTGGCCAGCTCGGCCACGCTCCACGGTTTATGCGGCTGCTCGTGCATCTGGATCAAGGCCCGCGACAAACGCGGATCGGCCAGCCCGGCCATCATCCCCGGTTGTTGATCGCGACTGCTGATGAGGTGGCGCAACAGCAGAATCACCAGCAGTTCAAACAGCCGATCCATCACCGCAACCCGCCCGCAATGTCCTTCGAAGGCTTCCTTGAACAACCACTCCAGCGTGCTGCCGAGTTCGGGAATGTCGCTGAGTTTCAGCACCAGATAATCCGGCAACGCGGTGGCGAGTGCATTGCCCGATCCGCCGTCGAACGTCAGCGTGGCGCAGACCACGCGGGTGTCCATGGACTCGTCGGCAGACATTCGATGGGGAAACGGTCGCGGAAAGAAAATCAGCGAGGGTTCACTCAGCCTGAGCTCGCGTTCGTTACCCGGCCTGAGCAGCAACTCGCCCGCCTGCAACAGATGCACATGCCCGCACGGCTCGCCCTCATGCACGCTGATGCCGCAAAACGCGCCGCTGTGAAAGGTGCCGGCATTCACACCGAAGTGGCTGAGCAAAGTAGAAAGGCGATCCATTGGGCGACTCCTGCGGGCGAATCTGGACGATCTGCCGCATATCGTCGACGATTTGCCGCCAAAGCACCAGTTGCGCTCACTAACATTCACTCCATCGCCGACGCAGTTCGCGCCGGACTTTCGGAGAATCACCATGAGCCGCATCAACGCCATCAGCCTCGAAACCGCCACCGACGCCACCCGCCCCGTGCTGGAAGGTGTGAAGAAGAAAATCGGTTTCCTGCCGAACCTGTTCGCCACACTGGCCAAGGCGCCGGTCGCGCTCGACACCTACGTGCAAGCGTCAGCGACACTGGGCAAATCGTCGCTCAGCGCCAAGGAAAAAGAAGCGGTGTACCTGGCGACCTCGCAGGTTAACGGCTGCGATTACTGCCTGGCGGCGCACACCTTTTTCGGCAGCAAGGCCGGGTTGTCGGCCGAGGAAATCGTCGCGGCGCGCCAAGGTGAGTTGAACGCCTATGCCGCCCTCGCCTATCAATTGACGGAAAGCCGTGGCCACTTGAGTGACGAGCAGATCGCCGCCGCTCGCGCTGCGGGGATTGACGACAGCAAGATCATCGAAGTGATTGCCGTGGTGGCGGTGCAGACCCTGACCAACTACCTGAACAACGTGGCGCTGACCGAGATCGACTTCCCGGCCATCGACGCCTGATTAGAAGCCCCGTGTAACCCTTGTGGCGAGCGGATTTAGCGAAACGTCGCACCGCCCCGTTGGACTGCGGACCGATCCCTCTTTTAACTAGAAAACAGGGGCCTGCTGCGCAGTCCATCGGGGATAAATCCCCTCGCCACAAGTCCACATTCATCACAAAGTCGTGTAAGCGCCGTGTGTCACTCGTGATCAACGCCGGCGCGTTTCAGCAGTTTTTTGCAGCGCTCGGACAGGTGGAACACCTGCAGATCCTTGCCCGCTTTGGCGTAGCGCTCGCGCAGGGTTTTCAGCGCGGCAATCGCCGAGTAATCGACAAAGCTCAGATGCCGGCAATCGAGGGTGACTTTTTGCGGATCGGTCGCCGGGTCGAACTGGTTGAGGAACGGCGTGGTCGAGGCGAAAAACAGCGTGCCGTGCAGGCGATAGAGTTTGCTGCCGTCGGCCTCCAAGTGCTCATCGGCGTACAACTCGCGCGCCTGCTGCCAGGCGAAATTCATCGCAGCAATGATGATGCCGCACAGCACAGCGGTGGCCAGATCGGTGAACACGGTGATGGTGGTCACGGCGATGATCACCAGCACATCGTTGAGCGGGACTTTGTTGATGACGCGCAACGACGCCCAGGCGAAGGTCTGTTGCGAGACCACGAACATCACCCCGACCAGCGCCGCCAGCGGAATACGCTCGATCAGCGGCGACAGAAACAGAATGAACAACAGAATCAGCACGCCCGCCACGACGCCGGACAAGCGTCCGCGCCCACCGGAGCTGAGGTTGATCACGGTCTGGCCGATCATCGCGCAACCGCCCATACCGCCGAATGCGCCCGAGACCATGTTCGCCGCGCCCAGCGCCACGCATTCGCGATCCGGGTAGCCACGGGTTTCAGTGATTTCGTCGGTGAGGTTCAGCGTCAGCAGGGTTTCCAGCAGCCCGACCAGCGCCATCAGAATCGCGTAGGGGGCGATGATGCGCAGGGTTTCGAAAGTCCACGGGATGTCCGGCAGAGCGAAAGTCGGCAGACCACCGGCGATGTGCGCCATGTCACCGAGGGTGCGGGTCGGCAGGCCGAAGAGATAGACCAGCAGGCCGACGCCAAGAATCGCTACCAGCGCCGGCGGCACCGCTTTGGTCAGGCGCGGCAGGATGTAAACGATCGCCATGGTCAGCGCCACCAGCCCTGCCATCAGGTACAGCGGCGTGCCGCTGAGCCATTCCTCACCGTTCTTGAAATGCTCCAGTTGCGCCAGGGCAATGATGATCGCCAGACCGTTAACGAACCCGAGCATCACCGGGTGCGGCACCATGCGCACCAGTTTGCCCAAGCGCAGCAAACCGAACGCCATCATGATCAAACCGCCGAGCAGCACGGTCGCCAGTAAATACTGCACGCCGTGTTGCACCACCAGCGCAACAATCACCACCGCCATCGAACCCGCCGCCCCGGAGACCATACCCGGCCGACCGCCGAACAAAGCGGTCAGCGTGCAGATGATGAAAGCACCGTACAGGCCCATCAGCGGATTGAGGTGTGCCACCAGCGCGAAGGCGATGCATTCGGGCAACAGGGCAAACGAGGTGGTGAGTCCGGCCAGGACATCGGCGCGCAGACGAATCGGTTTCATGGCTTACCTGACTGAGCGGCCAACGTCGGTGACCGCAGGTGTTCGGGGAAAAGTGGGTTGCGGATGTTACGGAATTGTCCCCGCAGCGGCCAGTGATCGCTGACAGTTATCGACCTGCGCTTTATGCTGGTGCGCTCAGTCTTCATCGAGTTCGAACATGTCTGCATTTTTAACCGCTCGCGAAGTTTGTCAGCGTTTGCGTGACGCGGCGCTTGAGGTGCTCGTTTTTAAAGTATGCGAGGCACCTTCCGCGTCCGGGCTGGTTGCCGTCGATATCGAAGGCTGGCGCTTGCTGCTGGATTTTGACGGCGGCCGGTTGCATCACTGTGAATACGCGCGCGATACCGATGGGCGCGAAGGCGCGCTCGAGGGTTGGCAACGTTATGGCACTGATCCGGTGAGTTTGCTCAGCACTTGGGAATTGGCGCAGATCGAACGGCTACTGGCGCAATCCCCTCAGCCCTGACGCAAGTCGAGCACGTAAGTGTAATAACCGGTGTCGCGCACATACCCCAACGACTCGTACAAACCCTGCGCGGTGAAGTTGTCGGTGGCGGTTTCCAGCACCAACCCCTTCGCGCCGGTTTCCAGCGCAAACGCGCGGGCGGTGTTCATCAGCAATCGGCCAACGCCGCGACCCCGGGCGGCCGGCGTGGTGAACAGATCGCTGAGCAGCCAGGTGCGATGGGCGTCGATGGAGGAAAACGTCGGGTACAACTGCACAAATCCCAGCGCCTCACCGTGCTCGTCCTGCGCCAGAAAAATCGCTGACTCCCCCGCCGCCATGCGTTCGGCGATGAAGGCGCGCGACTGTGGCAGATTCGACGGCTGCTCGTAGAAACCCCGATAACGTCGAACAACTGCGCCACCGCCTCCAGCTGTGCGCTATCGGCGCGCAATGCCTTAATCGTCATGACCCCTTCCTCGTTTATTCAATGATCGAAGCAGCATAGCGCTGTCTGTCGAGTAAGCTGGCCTCACCGCTATATAGTTTTGTATATTGCGAAACCGAAATCGCCAGAATCTTTCCATGTTGTCCATTCAGACCGTGTTTTCATGAGCGCCATCCGCGTACGCAACGAGCAGTTGATCCTCAACGCTGCCAGTGAAGAATTCGCCGCCAACGGCTTCGACGCCACCCAGACCCGCGACATCGCCGCCCGCGCCGGCGTGCCCAAGGCGAACCTGTATTACTACTTCCAGACCAAGGAAAACCTCTACTCGAAAGTCTTGCTGGGGTTTGTCGAACCGTTGCTGGAGGCGTCGGCGGTGCTGCGTGAAAGCGACGATCCGCTGGTGGGCTTGCGCGCTTATGTCGCTGCGCGGATTCGCATCGCCCGCGAGCATCCGGCGATAGCCAAGGTTTTCAGTGGAGAGTTGTTGCTCGGCGGGCGGCAGTTGCCAGACGAGTGCCGCGACCTGCTGCACGCTGAAGCGCGACGGAATGTCGAGTGTTTGCGCAGCTGGATCGAGCGCGGTTTGCTGGCACCGGTGGATCCGGAGCATTTGATGCTGTTCATCTGGTCGGCGACGCGCACGTACACCAACATTGGCTGGCAGATGGGCCGAATCATGGAACGCGAAGAGCCGCTGGATGAGGATTACGAACGGGCGGCGGAGACGATTACGCGGTTGGTGCTGGAGGGTGTTGTGCCGCCGAGGGCTGGGGAGATTCGCGGGGTTTTGTTTGCGACTTGAACCGCAGAATGACCGCAGTACATCTGCAAACACAACCCCTGTAGGAGCTGTCGAGTGAAACGAGGCTGCGATCTTTGATCATGATTTTCAAGATCAACAGATCGCAGCCTCCGGCAGCTCCTACAGGGGTGTGGTGTTTTCAAAACATAATGGTGGCAGCGGGTTTCACGTCGATGCGCGCGACGGAGCCGGTCAAATGCGCGAGGTCTTTGTTGTGTTCGGCGATGATGTCGTCGGCGCTCATCGGGCCGTTGTCGACGGTGGAGTGTGCGTCGGCGGCGAGCACTACGTCGTAGCCCAGTTGATGGGCCTGGCGCACGGTCGCGTTGATGCAATAGTCGGTTTGCAAGCCGCAAATGACCAAGCGTTCGAAATCCTCGCTCGGCAGCAGTTTGCGTAAATCAGTCTGATAGAACGAATCGGGCGTGGTCTTGCGCACGCGTAAATCCTCGCTCGATGTTTCCAGCCCTTTGGCCAGTTGCCAGCCTTCCGCACCATGAGCCAACGGACTGTCCTTTTCTTCATGCTGAATCAGCACCACCGGCACCCCGGCCGTGCGCGCTCGGCGGCTGAGGCCGTTGATGGTGTCGATCACCCGGTGAATGTCATGGCACTCATACTCGCCCGAGCAGAGAGCTTGCTGGACGTCGATGATCAGCAATGCGGTGGTCATGATGAGCCTTCCTTGATCAGTCCTTGAAACAGGGGCGGACATGAGCCCGCCCCGTTTTTACGCGCCTCAGTAACCCAATGACAAACCGGTATTACGCCGTGGATCGTTGGCACCGTAGAAGCGGTTTTTGCCAACCGGCTTACCGCCCAGCGACGGTGCGCCGACCAGAATCGCGGCGATGTGGTTGGCATCCTGCGGGCCGGCAAACTTGTGGCCCCAGCTCTCGAGAATCTTCTTCGTGTCGGGACTCGCCGCGAAGTCTTCGAGGTTGGTTTCCTCCGGCATCCACTGCTGGTGGAAGCGCGGCGCATCGACTGCTTCCTGCAGGCCCATGCCGTAGTCGATGACGTTGAGCATGGTCAGCAAGGTCGCGGTGATGATCCGGCTACCGCCCGGCGTGCCCACCACCATCACCACTTTGCCGTCCTTGGTGACGATGGTCGGGCTCATCGACGACAGCGGTGCCTTGCCCGGCGCGATCGCGTTGGCTTCGCCCTGCACCAGACCGTACATGTTCGGCACGCCGACCTTGGAGGTGAAGTCGTCCATTTCATCGTTGAGGATCACCCCGGTCTTGCTCGCCATCACGCCTGCACCGAACCAGTCGTTGAGGGTGTAAGTGACCGAAACCGCGTTACCCCACTTGTCGACGATCGAATAGTGCGTGGTGTTGCTGCCTTCATGCGGTGCGGTACCCGGTTTCAGCTCAGCCGAGACGCCAGCCTTCTGCGGTTGAATCGCGTCGCGCAGTTTCGTTGCGTAGTTCTTGTCGAGCAGGTGTTCGATCGGGTTTTTGACGAAATCCGGATCACCCAGATAGCTGTTGCGATCCACGTACGCGTGGCGCATCGCTTCGATCTGATAGTGCATGCCCTGGGCCGAATGGAAGCCCAGCTCCTTCATCGGATAGCCTTCGAGGATGTTCATGATCTGGCAGATCACCACACCGCCGGAGCTTGGCGGTGGCGCGGAAACCACGTGGTAGCCACGGTAATCACACTCGACCGGCGCCAGTTCGCGGGTCTTGTATTTGTCGAGGTCGGCCTGGGTGATGATGCCCTTGTTGGCCTGACTCGACGTCACGATCGCATCGGCGACCCAGCCTTTATAGAAGCCGTCGGTGCCTTTTTCGGAAATGGTGCGCAGGGTTTTGGCCAGATCCTTCTGCACCAGTTTCTGCCCGACCTGCATCGGTTCGCCGTTGTGCAGGAAGATCGAGCCGGAATCGCGGATGTCCTTTTTGAACACATCGGTGGCGTATTCCAGCAGCTCGACGTCACCCTGCTCCAGCTCGAAACCGTCTTCAGCCAATTTGATGGCCGGGGCGATCATGTCTTTGCGCGGCTTGGTGCCGTACTTGCTCAGCGCCAGTTCCATGCCGGAGACGGTGCCCGGTACGCCGACCGCCAAGTGGCCGCGCGTGCTCAGATCAGGAATGACGTTGCCTTCCTTGTCCAGATACATATTGGCGGTCGCGGCCAGCGGCGCCTTTTCGCGGAAATCGAGGAAGGTCTTGCGTCCGTCGGCCAGTTGAATGGTCATGAAACCGCCACCGCCGAGGTTGCCCGCTGCGGGGTAAACCACCGCCAGCGCATAACCCACCGCGACGGCGGCATCCACCGCGTTGCCGCCGCTTTTCAACACGTCGACACCGACGTGGGTCGCCAGATGTTGCGCGGTGACCACCATGCCGTTTTCGGCAGCGACCGGTGCGACCGAGGCCGCGTGAGCCATCAGACAGCTGAGTGCCAATGAGGTCGCTATCAGCGATTTGGCCAAAGGTTCGTACTTCATGAGTCGATCTCTTTTTTGTTTTTAGGGTCTGTGCAAAACAGAGGCGAACGCTTCAAGAGCAACAAGCAGTATGGTCGCGATTGCGCATTGCGCCTCCCCCCGCAGGCAGTATGCTGAGCGCCATCGATGCCCTGAACCGGAGCTGGCCTGCATGGCTTTTACCTTCATCACCCTGCCCTCGCCCGTCGGCGAGTTGAAGCTGGTCGCGAACGGTTCACGACTGGCGGCCATCCTCTGGGAAAACGACAAACCGAACCGCGTGCGCCTCGGGCCGATGAGCGCAGCACCAGACAATCCGATCCTGATAAAAACCGCTCGGCAGCTGCAAGAATATTTTTCCGGCTCCCGCGATCGCTTCGATCTGGAGCTGGATTTTGTCGGCACTGATTTTCAGAAACAGGTGTGGGCAGCGTTGCTGACCATTCCGTTTGGCGAGACGCGCAGCTACAGCCAGATTGCCGCGCAGATCGGCAATCCTTCAGCGGTGAGGGCGGTGGGCGCAGCGAATGGACGTAATCCGATTTCGATTGTCGCGCCGTGTCATCGGGTGATCGGCGCGTCGGGGAAACTCACCGGGTTTGCGGGCGGGCTGGAGGCCAAGGAGCATTTGCTGACGCTGGAGGGAGCTTTAACATCAAAAGATTGCAGCCCGCGGCAGCTCCTGCATTTGCAATTCGATCTCCTGTAGGAGCTGCCGAAGGCTGCGATCTTTTGATCTACTTAGCCTCGACCTGCTCCTGATACTCTTTTTCATATTGCCCGGCGAGCTGCACCTTCTGCTTCTCATTGAGCAATTTGCCGGCCATCTGGAAGAACTTCTGCTCTTCTTCCTCCAAGTGGTGATGCACCTTCTCCGACAACTTCTTCGCCGTCGCCAACCACGCCGGGCTCGACATCTCGGTCTCGTCGAGCTCTTCCATCATCTCGTCCATTTCATGGTGCTCGGAAATCGCGTGACGACTGAGGTCGACACCGGCATCGCACTCCATCAACGGAATGTAGAAGTGACGTTCTTCGGCGGTTTCGTGGGCTTGCAGTTCATCTTTAAGCAGTTTGTAAGCCTCAACCCGCTCCGGGGTGTCACCGCTGGTTTTGATCAGGCTTTTCGCGTAAGTGCGCTGGCGGTCGTGGCTTTCACGAAGGGCTTCAAAAATATTCATGGCGTGTCCTCATCAACCGCGTGCTGGAATGACGCTGTAAAAGCTAGACCGCGACGCGCGAGCGACGGTTCCACCGGTTTTGCGCAGGGACTTGGAAGCAGACCACCGGGCAGGATACGCTGGCGAATTATCCTACAAGGAAGTCCTGCATGAACTTGCGCATCGAGTTAACGCAAACACCCACGGAAGAACACCGTGCGGCCATTCTGGCGCCACTGCGCGCGCATAACGTCTCTCAGGCCGGCCCATCGGCGTGGGAACCGATCGCGCTGTTGGTGCGCGACGAGCACGACGCTGTGCTCGGCGGGCTGTATGGCCACACGTTTTATCGCTGGTTGTTTATTGAATTGTTGGCCGTGCCGATTGAAGGGCGCGGTCAGGGCATCGGTTCGAAACTGATGCAGATGGCCGAAGATTTTGCGCGGGAGAAGGATTGCGTGGGGATCTGGCTCGACACCTTTTCGTTTCAGGCGCCGGAGTTTTACAAGAAGGTCGGGTATACCGAGTGCGGTGAGATTGTTGATTATCCGCTGGGGCATAAGCGGCATTTTTTCCAGAAGCGGCTTATAGGTTGAATGGACTGGCCCCTTCGCGAGCAGGCTCGCTCCCACATTGGAATGCATTCCAAATTGTGGGAGCGAGCCTGCTCGCGAAGGCGGCCGTCAATTCACCCAATAATCAGAGGCAAGTCGCCAACGCCGCCAACCGCCGCTTCGCGACAAAATCATCTTTCTGCGCGTAGTAGTTCAGCGTCGTCCCCGACGGCTCCGTGCTCAGGTCAACGAACGACTCCGCCGAACGGGTGTACACCGTCGAACCGCCCTTCTTGCCCGGTTGCAGATAAGCCCCCGCGTCCACGCCAAACACCGCCTCGTCTTGCCAGGCGAATTGCACGCACTGCGCCACGAGCTTCTCGGCTTTGTCCGAGGTCATGACTTTATAAGGCGCCTGGGTGCGCGCATCGTCCATCGCCGACCCTGCGCAACCGGCCAGAACCGTCGCCGCCAGCGCTACCATCAGAATTCGCATTGCATTCGCTCATTCAGAAAAAAGCGGACTGTATCACCGCCGCAAGCGGAAATCGTTCTGCTTTACTGCATTTATAACGAGACAGGCACTCGCCGCTGCGGCAACCTAAGGTCATCAGCCTCACAAGGAAAACCCATGGCGCCTACCGATCAGCGACATGAACACGCCCTGAAACTGTTTCTCGATGCGCGCCCTGAATTGCGCGAAAGCCTCGACCACCTCAATCCTCTGTTGGCTCAGGCCAAGGGCGAAACCCAGGCGCAATACCGCGAAGAACGTCTGCATGAGGCGTTTGAAGAAGAAGCGGACAAACTGGGATTGTTCGCCTGGGAACTGACGTTGCAGCTGACCGCTGATTCGCCTGAGGAATATCAGGCGCAGCGCCTGGAAGTGCATCGCGAGGTGGCGGAAATGGCCGGCATGGACTGGCTGGAATACTGCGACCTGTACGGGATAGAACCTTAACCGCCACGCCAAGGATCCTTTCGCCGATGCTGCCTTCCGCCTCGACTCATCGCGCCAGCCCCGGCCATCTGCACACGCAGAAATGGCGCGGACGCGTGGGTCTGGCGCTGGTCGCCAGCCTGTCGGTACTGGCCGGCATGACCGATGCCATCGGTTTCATGGCCAGCGGCGATTTCGTCTCGTTCATGAGCGGGAACACGACACGACTGGCGGTGGCGATCAGTGAAGGTGATCTCGGGTTGACCTTGCGCCTGGTGATTCTTGTCGCAACGTTCATCCTCGGTAACGCCTTGGGTGTACTCGTCGCGCGCCTCGGTGGGCGACGCGCGCTGCCGCTGCTGCTGTGCATCGCCACCCTGCTCTGCACCTCGGCAGCGTGGCCGTTCGACGCGCAACTGCCGGCATTGCTCGCAGCGATCATTGCGATGGGCATGCTCAACGCGGCGGTCGAGGAAGTGAATGGCCTGCCGGTCGGGCTGACCTACGTGACCGGCGCGCTGTCGCGATTTGGCCGAGGACTGGGGCGCTGGATGCTCGGCGAACGGCGCAGCGGCTGGCGGGTGCAACTGGTGCCGTGGAGCGGGATGTTTATCGGCGCCATTTTGGGGGCGGTGCTGGAACAGCATTTGGGCCTCAAGGCCATGTTTGTCAGCGCTGTGCTGGCCGCGTTGATCGGCCTGCTTTCCCTCAGAATCCCGCGACGCTGGCAACTCGGCTACATGCCCCGCTAACCGCAAATCCCCTGTAGGAGATGACGAGTGAAACGAGGCTGCGATCTTTTGATCTGGTTTTTTTAAAATCAAGATCAACAGATCGCAGCGTGCCGCAGCTCCTACAGGGATCGGGTTTCCGCGATCCTTTGGCGGCCGCAATGCTTTATCATGGCCGCAGTTTTGCTGATCGAGTCCGTCATGAAGTTCGCCAT
Source organism: Pseudomonas sp. NPDC088429 (assembly GCF_044753305.1). Classification (NCBI taxonomy): domain Bacteria; kingdom Pseudomonadati; phylum Pseudomonadota; class Gammaproteobacteria; order Pseudomonadales; family Pseudomonadaceae; genus Pseudomonas; species Pseudomonas sp. NPDC088429. Next base: position 109,748 of record NZ_JBIVMX010000012.1, read on the forward strand.
CGCGTTGTTTTCCGCCGCCCATGCGCCCTCCTCGCGCCGTGCCCTGCTGTTTGCGCAAGCGGCACTGGCCGGTGGGCATGAGGTTGTCCGGCTGTTTTTCTATCAGGACGGCGTCTACAACGCCTCCGACGCGGTGGTCACCCCGCAGGACGAACTCGACTTGCCCAAGCAATGGCGCGCGTTTATCACCGAGCAGAAGCTCGACGGCGTGGTCTGCATCGCCGCCGCCCTGCGCCGTGGCGCCCTGAACGCGGAAGAAGCCAAGCGTTACCAGCGCGAAGCGATTTCGGTCAGCACGCCGTGGGAATTGTCCGGCCTCGGTCAGTTGCATGATGCGGTGCAAGATGCCGATCGCCTGATCTGCTTTGGAGGTGCGTGAGATGGCAAAATCCCTGTTGATCATCAGCCGCCAGTCGCCATGGTCGGGCCCCGGCGCCCGCGAAACGCTGGACATCGTGCTGGCCGGCGGCGCTTTCGATCTGCCGATCGGTTTGCTGTTTCTCGATGACGGCGTGCTGCAACTCAGCGCCGGGCAAAACGCGAAAGCGCTGCAACAGAAAGACCTCAGCGCCAACCTGCAAGCGCTGCCGATGTTCGGTGTTGAAGAGCTGTTCTATTGCGCCGACAGCGCCAGCGCCCGCGGTCTCAGCACGTTGTCGCTGGACGAAGCCGCGCCGCTGGCCGCCGCGCAAATCACCGCCCTTATTGACCGCTACGACCAGGTGATCACCCTCTGATGTCGACTTTGCATGTGTTGTCTCATTCCCCGTTCGGCGACGATCGCCTGACCAGTTGCCTGCGCGTAATCGGCGGCGCTGATGCTTTGTTGCTGTCCGGCGATGCGGTCTACGCGTTGCAACCGGGCACCGCGCCGTTCACCGCGCTGCACAGCCGCCAGATCAAATTGTTCGTTCTGGCCGAAGATGCGCAGGCGCGCGCCCTCCAAGTTCCTGACTGGGCCGAAGTGATCGACTACCCGGCCTTCGTCGAACTGTCGATCCATCACGACAAGGTCAACAGCTGGCTATGAATTCCATGACCGTCGGCGCCCGCGCCATCGAACTGGACAAGGATGGTTTCCTCGTTGACCTCAGCGACTGGTCGCAGGATGTCGCCAGCGCCCTCGCCGCTGCCGAAGAGATTGAGTTGACCGCCGAACACTGGGAAGTCCTCGAATTGCTGCGCAGCTTCTACGCCGAATTCCAGTTGTCCCCGGCCACGCGGCCGCTGATCAAGTACACCGCGCTGAAACTCGGTGTGGAAAAAGGCAACAGCCTGCACCTGAACCGACTGTTCAAAGGCACCCCTGCCAAACTCGCCGCAAAACTGGCGGGCCTGCCCAAACCGACGAATTGCTTATGACCGACTTTCCAGCGCTGACCCTCGAAACGCCTGCTGAACATCCATTCGCCCAATTCGTACGCATCCTCGGCAAGGGCAAACGCGGCGCCCGTGACCTGACGCGCGAAGAAGCGCGCGAAGCCATGGGCATGGTGCTCGACGACAAGGTCGAGGACACCCAGCTCGGTGCGTTCCTGATGTTGCTGCGCCACAAGGAAGAAAGCGCCGAGGAAATGGCCGGTTTCACCGAAGCCTTGCGGGAACGCTTGCAGGCGCCGGCGCTGAACGTCGATCTGGATTGGCCGACCTACGCCGGTAAGAAGCGCCATCTGCCGTGGTACCTGCTGGCCGCCAAATGCCTGGCGCAGAACGGCGTGCGCATCTTCATGCACGGCGGCGGCGCGCACACCGCCGGGCGGCTGTACAGCGAGCAACTGCTCGGCGAGTTGAACATCCCGTTGTGTCGCACCTGGCAACAGGTCGGCACGGCGCTGGACAACGGCGGCCTCGCATTTATGCCGCTGGTGGACTGGGCGCCGCAGTTGCAGAACATGATCGATCTGCGCAACACCTTGGGTCTGCGCTCGCCGATTCATTCGCTGGCGCGGATTCTTAATCCGTTGAGCGCTCGCTGCGGGCTGCAAAGTATTTTCCACCCCGGCTACCAAGCGGTGCACCGCGATGCCAGCGGCCTGCTCGGCGATACAGCGATTGTGGTCAAGGGTGATGGCGGCGAAATCGAGATCAACCCGGATGCCGACAGTCATCTCTACGGCACCAAGGGTGGCGAGAGCTGGGACGAGGAATGGCCGCAACTGTCGGCGCAACGTCACGTCAAACCTTCATCGCTGGATATTGAGCACTTGAAAGCCGTGTGGCGCGGCGACGTGGTCGACAGCTACCCACAAATGGCGCTGATTTCGACGATGGCGCTGGCCCTGCGCGGGCTAGGCCAACCGCGTGAACAAGCCTTCGAAACCGCCGAGCAATACTGGGCTGCGCGGGACAAATCGATTTAACCGATCATTCACGCCCGATCTTTGCGCTTTTTGTTCGAACTCACAGGAATAGACTCGACTCCAACGTTTACTGATTTACGGAGTCTTGATCATGGGTTTACTCGTCGATGGCCACTGGCAGGACAAGTGGTACGAAAGCAGCAAAGACGGCGCGTTCCAGCGCGAACAGGCGCAACGCCGCAACTGGGTGACCGCCAACGGCGAGCCCGGCCCGAGCGGTGAAGGTGGTTTTGCCGCCGAGGCCGGTCGCTATCACCTCTACGTGTCACTCGCTTGTCCATGGGCACATCGCACGCTGATCCTGCGCAAACTCAAAGGTCTGGAAAGTCTGATCGACGTTTCGGTGGTCAGTTGGCTGATGCTGGAAAACGGCTGGACGTTCGACAAAGCGCTGGGCTCGACCGGCGACAAACTCGATGACTTTGAATTCATGCATCAGCGCTACACCGCTGACACCGCCGACTACACCGGCCGCGTCACCGTGCCGGTGCTGTGGGACAAAAAGCTCAAACGCATCGTCAGTAATGAATCAGCGGAGATCATCCGCATGTTCAACAGCGCGTTTGATGGTCTGACTGGCAATGAGTTGGACTTCTACCCGGCGCCACTGCGCAGCGAGATCGATGCGCTGAACGATCGAATCTATCCAGCCGTAAACAACGGCGTTTACCGCGCGGGGTTTGCCACGTCGCAACAGGCCTATGAACAAGCGTTCGATGAGGTGTTTGCTGAGCTCGATCATCTGGAGCGGGTTTTAGGTGCGAATCGCTATCTGACCGGCGAGTACCTGACCGAAGCCGATGTGCGCCTGTTCACCACGATGATTCGTTTTGACGCGGTATATCACGGGCACTTCAAGTGCAATCTGCGACGGATTGCCGATTACCCGAACCTGTCGAACTGGCTGCGTGAGGTGTATCAACTGCCGGGGATTGGCGAGACGGTGGATTTTCAGCACATCAAGAACCACTACTACGGCAGCCACAAGACCATCAACCCGACGGGGGTTGTGCCGAAGGGGCCGGAGCAGGATTTCACAGTGGCCCATGATCGGGCGCGGTTGGGCGGCAAAGGGGTTTGGTTGAAGGGCTAACAGCAAAAATCAAAAGATCGCAGCCTTCGGCAGCTCCTACATGAGAATGCGTTCTCTGTAGGAGCTGCCGAAGGCTGCGATCTTTTGATCTGACTCAGACCTGCGCCTGAGCCCCTTCAAACCACGCCAGTTTCTCGCGCAGTTGCACCACTTCCCCGACGATCACCAATGTCGGCGCATGCACTTCATGCTCCGCCACCATGCGTGGCAGATCCGCCAGCGTGCCGGTAAAGACCCGCTGATTGACCGTGGTGCCCTGCTGAATCAATGCCGCCGGGGTATCCGCCGCGCGACCGTGCTTGATCAGCTGCTCGCAGATCACCGGCAAGCCCACCAGGCCCATGTAGAACACCAGCGTCTGCGCCGGGGCGACGAGGTCGGCCCAGGGCAGATCGGTGGAACCGTCCTTCAAATGCCCGGTGACAAAGCGCACTGACTGCGCGTAATCACGATGGGTCAGCGGAATCCCGGCATACGCCGCGCAACCACTGGCTGCGGTAATCCCAGGCACCACCTGAAACGGAATCCCGTGGGCCGCCAGCTCTTCGATCTCTTCGCCGCCACGGCCGAAGATAAACGGATCACCGCCCTTCAAGCGCACCACACGCTTACCGGCCTTGGCCAGATCGACCAGTTGCTGGTTGATCTGATCCTGCGGCACGGCATGATCTGAACGGCGCTTGCCGACATACACGCGCTCGGCATCGCGACGGCACAACTCAAGAATCGCTGGTGCGACCAAACGGTCGTACAACACCACGTCGGCTTGCTGCATCAGACGCAAAGCCTTGAACGTCAGCAGATCCGGATCACCCGGCCCTGCGCCGACCAAATACACTTCACCGGTGGTAACCGTTGCTTCGCCATCAATCTTGGCCTGCAACAGACGCTCGGCTTCGGCGCCCTGCCCGGCCAGTTGGCGGTCGGCAATCGGCCCTTGGAAGACGTCCTCCCAGAATCCACGACGCTGCTGTACATCCGGAAACAGGCTTTTCACCTGATTACGGAAACGTGCGGCGAGCCCGGCCAGTTGACCGTAAGTCGATGGAATCCAGGTTTCGATCTTGGCGCGAATCAACCGCGCCAGCACCGGCGCGTCGCCGCCACTGGACACTGCGATGATCAGCGGCGAGCGATCGACGATCGCCGGGAAGATCACGCTGCACAAGGCAGGCGCGTCGACCACATTGACCGGCACACAACGCTTGTGAGCATCGGTGGAGACTTGTGCGTTCAGCGTTTCATCGTCGGTGGCGGCGATGATCAGCCCGCAACCGTCCAGATCCGCCTCGACGTAACCGCGCAACAGGCATTCGCCGCCCGAGGCTGCGACCAGCTCACGCAGCTGCGATTCGATTTCAGGTGCGACCACCCGCAGCAGCGCACCGGCATCGGCCAGCAGGCGGGATTTGCGCAAGGCAATTTCCCCCCCACCGACGACCAACACACGACTGCCGCGCAGGTTGTGAAACAGCGGCAGATATTTCATTTAGCCGATGACCTCAAGGCCACCCATGTACGGCTTCAGCACGTCTGGCACGCGGATCGAACCGTCGGCCTGCTGGTAGTTTTCCAGCACGGCAACCAGGGTACGGCCTACGGCCAGACCGGAACCGTTCAGCGTGTGCACCAGCTCAGGCTTGCCGGTTTCCGGGTTGCGGAAACGCGTTTGCATCCGACGGGCCTGGAAGTCGCCGCAGTTCGAGCACGACGAAATTTCGCGGTACTTGTCCTGGCTCGGAATCCACACTTCCAGATCGTAAGTCTTGACCGCGCTGAAGCCCATGTCGCCGGTGCACAGCGCCAGGGTGCGATACGGCAGACCGAGCAGTTGCAGGACTTTTTCAGCGTTGGCGGTCAGGCCTTCCAGCGCTTCCATCGAGGTCGACGGCTCAACGATTTGCACCATTTCAACTTTGTCGAACTGGTGCTGACGGATCATGCCGCGCGTGTCGCGACCCGATGCACCGGCTTCACTGCGGAAGCACGGGGTGTGGGCAACGAATTTGATCGGCAGCAGTTTCGAATCGACGATTTCGCCAGCGACGATGTTGGTCAGCGACACTTCGGCAGTCGGGATCAGGTACAGATCGGCTTCGCCTTCGCGGGCGATCTTGAACAGGTCTTCTTCGAATTTCGGCAGTTGACCGGTGCCTTGCAGCGCCGGGGCCTGAACCAGATAAGGCGTGTAAGCCTCTTCGTAGCCGTGCTCGTTGACGTGCAGGTTGATCATGAACTGCGCCAAGGCGCGGTGCAGACGGGCGATCGGGCCACGCAGCAGGGCGAAACGCGCGCCGGACAGCTTGGCGGCGGTTTCAAAGTCCAGCCAGCCGAACTTCTCGCCGAGGGCAACGTGGTCTTTCACTTCGAAATCGAAAGCGGTCGGCGTGCCCCAGCGGCGCACTTCGACGTTGTCGTCTTCGTCCTTGCCGACCGGCACGGATTCGTGCGGCAGGTTAGGAATGCCCAGAACGATCGAGTCCAGTTCGGTCTGGATCGCGTCCAGCTCGACTTTACCGGCACTCAATTCGCCCGCCATGCGCTCGACGTCCGCCATCAACGGGGCGATGTCTTCGCCGCGCTGCTTGGCCTGACCGATGGATTTGGAACGCGCGTTACGCTCAGCCTGCAGTGCTTCGGTGCGGGTC